>CAXBPM010000296.1:0-4762 GCA_963977345.1 uncultured Roseivirga sp. | reverse complement strand
GTTTGAATTAATCTTTATCTTCACTCTTAATGAACCAAGGGCTAAACATTCTAAAAAAATACTGGGGCTATAATGCCTTTAGGCCTTTGCAGGAAGATATTATCAAGGCTTCGCTGGAAGGCAATGATGTGCTTGCTTTGCTACCTACGGGTGGTGGAAAATCCATTTGCTTTCAGATTCCAGCGCTGGTAAATGATGGGCTTTGTGTAGTTATTTCACCCTTGATCGCTCTGATGAAAGATCAAGTATATCAGTTGAAAAAGCGTGGTGTTTCTGCCGAATCGCTTCATGCAGGAATGTCCAAAAGAGAAATAGATTTCGCATTAGATAACTGCGTGAATGCTGATATTAAGTTTCTTTATGTTTCGCCTGAAAGGTTGAAAACAGAGCTTTTTAAAGCGCGGATTAAGATTATTCATGACACACGTGGTGTCAATTTAATTGCTGTAGACGAAGCGCATTGTATTTCGCAATGGGGCTATGATTTTCGCCCTGCATATTTAGAAATTGCCGCCATACGAGAGCTGTTGCCAGAAGTGCCTATTATGGCCTTGACCGCAACCGCAACCGAAAAGGTGAAAGTAGATATTCAAGAAAGACTTGAGTTCCGAAACAAGAAGGTATTCACCAAGAGTTTTGCCAGGGCAAAACTTTCCTATTCAGTTCGGTTTGAAGAGCACAAGGAAAGAAAACTTTTAGAGGTATTGAATCGAGTGCGTGGATCTGCGGTGGTGTATGTAAGCACCCGAAGACACGCCAAAGAATTGGCTTTAATGCTTCAAAGAAGCCACATCAGTGCTGATTTTTACCATGCGGGCTTAACGCATGAAGAGCGAAGTTTAAAACAGGAAAACTGGATTCATAACCGTACACAAGTCATTGTTTCCACCAATGCCTTTGGAATGGGCATCGATAAACCGGATGTTCGGGTGGTGATTCACATGGATTTGCCTGGAAATCTTGAAGCCTATTACCAAGAAGCAGGCAGGGCAGGGCGCGATGAAAAAAAGGCCTTTGCAGTAATCATTTGCCACCAAAAGGACATAGAGGAGTTAAGAAAGAAGACGAAGAATTCATTGCCCGAAGTGAAATTGATTCGGGAGGTATATCAAATGTTAGGCAACTATTATCAGTTGGCCAATGGGAGTCATCCGCAAGACAGCTTCGATTTCGATTTCCAAACCTTCTCAAAAAACTTCGATCGACACCCTATGGAGATTTTCAACGGCATTAAAGTGTTGGAGTCTCAGGGAGCTATTTTATTGAGTGAATCCTTTTATCAGCCTTCGCGATTGATGTTTGGGTTGAATCAAAAGCAGATGTATGAATTTCAGATTGCCAATGCTCAGTTTGATCCATTGATCAAGGCAATTCTTAGACTTTATGGGGGCGATGCTTACAATAACCTGATTGTTATTCAGGAGAATAATCTGGCGGCCAATTTGGGACTTACCGTGGATGCTTGCCGAAAAATGCTGAAGCATCTACATGAGCGAGAAGTGTTGGAGTATATTCCTCAAAAAGATCAGCCTCAATTATCGTTTTTGATGCCGAAATACCCAGCCGATAAATTACCGATAGATAACCATCAGATTGAAAGCAGGCGCAAGTTGATTACGGCCAAAATGGAAACGGTCATTGCTTATTTACACAATGAAGAGCGCTGTCGAACGCAACAGTTACTTGAGTATTTTGGTGAGGTAAATTATGATCCGTGTCTGGTGTGCGACAACTGCGTTCAGAATAAGAGAAAGGCTGAAGAACTAAAGTTGAGAGCGAAATATGAAACACAAATATTCTCTTTATTATGTCAATCCACCGACTTCGATGTCAATGGCTTGGTGAATGCCATAGCACCTGAAAACAAAAACGTGCTGACAACACTTGTAGCTGAACTGGTTGATCATGGTGTTTTGAAATTTGATGAGTTTGGTAAGCTGGAAAAGGGGAAGAAGGATAATCCGTAAAAGCATTAAAGTCGATTATGAGTTTTTTTGACGATATATATAACAAGATATTTAAAGGAAAGGATGAAGGCCCCGCTGAGTTGATCCATGAACCATTGGAAAGAACCAGTCGAGAGTCAGAGAGCTTTCAATTATGGTTGGACAGCAATAAAAAGACTGAATTACTGACAGAAATCTATAATGCCTACCATCTGAAAAAGAAAGGCATTGTAACTAAGCTTAATGTTCACTTGCTGGAAACCAAGTATTCGAATGGCTTTGCGGTTACTTATGACAATGAAATATCAAGTGATGAGTTTAGAAACTTGTTTGACCATTTAAAAGAGAAAACCCTTGAGTTCGAATATAAGCTGGCGCAAAATGACCGCAGAATCATTGATCGGGAGTCTTTTGAGGAGGTGATTGAAAAATGGTATCTAAAACCACAGGGCTTAGAACTGGAAGAAAAAAAAACCAACCAACTTTACGGCAATATTCTGATCGAATACGTTATGATCGATCGAAAGCCCAGTTATATAAAATTGATGGCCAATATCTATCAAGATCGTTTATATTCCGAGGCCTTACCTTTCGAGGTATTTATTGAAAAATTGTTTGACCGAAACCTATAATTAAGAGAGTATGAAATCTGTACTGATTACCCTAACATTGATTTTTGGAAGCTTCTTTACCACTTTAGAACAACCAGATCAAATTTTCAACACCAAACTAAAAATTACAGTCTTAAATGAGCTTGGCAACGTAGTGGAAGGCGCTAAAGTGACAATCTACAAGACTAAAGCGGATTATAATGCTGAAAAAAATGCAGTTCAAGAGGCTCAACTAAGCAATAATAAGGGGCAAGTAACTTTCAAGAAACTGGATGCCATTCCTTATTATGTGTTGGTAAGAAAAGGAGATATGGACAATGCTGGTGGAGGCGAAATTGTGAGTAAGCTTGAGAAAAAGAAGTTGAACAAAGCCAACATTGTAATTTCGGATGGGGTATAATTTAAGAGAAGAACTTCTTACAGAAATTAAAGAGTACCAATCAGAGTATAAAGAAGAGCAGGCTTTCAAACCTAGGTTTGAAAGCCTGCTTAGTAATTATGATAACTGTTTTGAAAGGTCTCTGCTGATGGGGCATATAACGGCCTCTGCTTGGATTTTGAATTACAAAAGGGATGCGGTTTTATTACTTCATCACGCGAAACTGAACATGTGGCTTCAGCCGGGTGGGCATGCTGATGGTGATGAAGACGTAAGGGCTGTCGCTGTAAAGGAAGCGGAAGAAGAGACTGGGATTTCGGGTTTTGTGTTTGCTTCAACAAAAATTTTCGATTTGGATATTCACACCATTCCTGAAAGAAAAGAAGTACCTGAACATGAACATTATGATGTTCGATTTTTGCTCGTAGCGCCTGAAAGAGCAGTCCCGCAATTAAATCACGAATCAAATGACCTTAAGTGGATTCATTTCAGTAACCTGAAAGAAAAGATAAGTCATGAACCTTCGTTACTGCGTATGTATGCCAAAACAAAGTAATTTATTTAGCTGAAAACGGTGCTTGAATGCAATAAAACTCTTTGAGTGCCCTATATTTATCTTTGATGAAGTTTAACAAAAAATCCATTTTATTTCTGAGTCTTTTCGTGCTCTGGTCCATTGTGACCTTGGTATTTGTGTTTACGCCTAAGTCAAAAGACAAAGAGACAGTGGTGGAGCCTCCAACCGCTAGAGCCGAGTTCTTTTCAAGAGAAAATGTTCAACAGCGAAGCGAATATATCCATCAGATGTTGGCCAATCCGTCAACAGGTGAAATCCCGAGCAATATTCGGGATATGGAAAGTGATTTCGTCCAAGAATTAAAACTTAAAGCCAACCTGAACCGATTGAAAACGAGTGCTGCTGGGGTTAATTCTCAAAAGGCACCCAGTTTACTGACTTGGAATTCCTTAGGCCCAAACAATGTGGGCGGAAGAACAAGGGCGGTAGCCATAGACGTCACCAATGAGAATGTCATTCTTGCAGCTGGTGTCTCTGGTGGTGTTTGGCGCTCTACAAATGGCGGACAAAGTTGGACAAAGACCACTGATCCAGATGAGCTTCATAGCGTAACTTGTATAGTTCAAGATACTCGACCAGGAAAAGGGAATGTTTGGTATTATGGCACTGGCGAATTGGTTGGAAACTCAACACGTTCACCCGGTGCTCCATTTCGGGGAGATGGAATTTATAAGTCTACCGATGGCGGACTTACTTGGCAGCCATTACCTTCAACCCAGGTAAATAACCCGGAAAAATTTAATTCACCCTTTATGTACGTTTGGGACATTACTCTGAATCCCAATAGTGTCAATGATGAAATTATAGCTGCCATTTATGGTGGAGTAGTTCGTTCGGGTGATGGTGGCCAAACTTGGGCAACAGTTCTAGGAAACTCCCTATACGAAGTGGGAAATAATGTTGACTTGAATGATGTTCCGGCCATATTCTATACAGAAGTGTATCGGGCGAGCAATGGCGTTTTTTATGCGACATTGAGCCGTTCTACCAATACAACGAATGCTTTTTCTCCTCTTGCTGGAATCTATAAATCTGATGACGGTGTAAATTGGACAAGGTTTGTAGCTCACACTAACTTAGCGTACAGACGTACAGAAATAGGAGCCTCCTTGAGCAACCCAAATATCGTTTACTTTCTTTCCGATACAGGTCAGGGGCATAAGCTGATTAAATATAACAATGTCACAGGCACCATTGAGGACAGGTCGGTTAATTTGCCCGATGGAACTGATGAAGAAATTGAGTCATT
>CAXBPM010000295.1:0-4768 GCA_963977345.1 uncultured Roseivirga sp. | reverse complement strand
AGTGCTAAACCTCCAAAAACGGCCCTCCCTGTTTTGCTCTTAATTTTTACTGCAATATACTCTGTATACTGAGTTAGCCGAGTGAAATACACTGAAACCAAACCACATAACACACCTAAAACCAAAAAGTAAGGAAAATCAGAGGCCAAAAATGGATCCTTGAGGTCGAAGGAGAAGAGTACATCTGGCCCTAAAGTGAGCATGGATACTAATGAACCAATTACGGATGCGATCAACAGCGGAATAAAGGCTGCAATGGTTACATCTGTTAAAATAACTTCGATACTAAAAATAACACCCGCCACCGGAGAGTTGAAAATTCCGGAGATTGCTGCAGCCGCACCACAGCCAATCATCAGCGTCCGTTGCTTATAACTAAGGTGCATTAGCTGCCCAATGTTTGAGCCAATAGCTGAGCCAGTAACCACAATAGGAGCCTCTAGCCCTACCGAACCGCCAAAACCTACTGTAATGGCTGAAGTGACCATACTACTATAGGTTTTCACCCATGTTATGATACTTGATTTTTTGGAGATAGTGTATAGAATACTAGTGATTCCGTGGCCTAATTTCTCCTTCAGAAGTTTATCTGCAACAATGGAAGTAATAACGATCCCAATCAGTGGATAAATTAGAAAAAGATAATGGGCAACATCTTCTCTAAAGTCACTGAGGGTGTGTTGAATATAATGGACTGTACTTTTTAGGAGCACGGCCGCCACTCCTCCCAAAAGACCTATTACGCCACTTAGAATTATAAGGAAGTTACGCGTACTGATGTGGCGAATCCTCCAGATTAAAAATGTTGAAAAGGTCTTATTGAACTTCATAGATACTTCACTGCAAATCTCTAAAGATTCTTAGCCCTTTCCCAATATTTATCCATTTCCTGAAGGCTCATCTCGGCTATGTTTTTTCCGTCCTTTTTCGATTCGGTTTCTAAAAACTGAAAACGTTTTATGAATTTAAGATTTGTTCGCTCTAAAGCCTCTTCAGCATCGATATCTATAAAGCGAGAGTAGTTGATGAGCGAGAAAAGCAGGTCGCCAAATTCTCCAGAAGCCTTTTCTTTATCAATTTTAGCAGTGTCCTCAATGTTGAATTCATCCTTGAACTCCTGCATTTCTTCTTCTACCTTTTCCCAAACCTGCTCTTTCTTTTCCCAGTCAAAGCCAACTCCTCTTGCCTTGTCTTGAACTCGCATAGCTTTTACCATGGCTGGCAAGCCTTTAGGCACTCCGCCTAAAACGGAAGTATTTCCTTTTTCCTTGAGCTTAATTTTTTCCCAGTTTTCCTTTACGGCTTGTTCATCTTTGGCTTCCACATCGCTATAAATATGTGGGTGGCGATGAATTAGTTTATCGCAAATGGCGTTTATGCTATCGGCAACATCGAAGGCCTTCTGTTCATCGGCTATTTTTGAATAAAACACCAAATGAAGCATAACGTCTCCAATTTCTTTTTTGATTTCATCAAGGTTGTTTTCGAGAATAGCTTCTGAAAGCTCGTAAGTTTCCTCAATGGTCAAATGGCGCAGGCTTTCTAAAGTTTGCTTTTTGTCCCAGGGGCAATTTAAGCGCAACTCATCCATTATGGTCAGCAGGCGATCGAAGGCTTCTAGTTTTTCTTTTCTGCGAAGGTCTTTTTCGGGTTGAAGCATTGAGATAAAGGCTTTTTGGGAAACTTACTGTTCAAAGGTAGCGTTCTACGCACAACTATCTTAAATTTGCAAAAAATTAGTCTATGATGACAACTTTATATTTGACCTTAGGACTTGTGGGATTGTTTTTCGTGTTCATGTCTGTCCGCTTGATTTTTTTGAAAAACGGAGAGTTCAAAGGAACATGCGCCTCCCAAAACCCCTTTTTGAATAAAGATGGTGCCGCCTGTGGCTATTGTGGAAAAACTGTACAAGCAGGCGAAAGCTGCGGAAATCCTGATAACGAAGTAGACAAAGTACTCGCCAAGTTTAAATAAGCCTCTGCTTCTTTACGTATTTCAAAAGTTGCTATAAAGTGACGGTCATATTCTGTTTTTGCTAGCTTTGTAATTACAATCAACCCAATATATACGTGACCTTAATCAAATCTATTTCAGGAATAAGAGGAACCATTGGAGGTAAAGTAAACGAAGCACTTACGCCAATTGATATTGTTAAATTCTCTGCTGCTTTTGGCACCTGGGCAAAGCAAAACTCCAAACTAAACACTATTGTAATCGGGCGCGATGCCAGACCATCGGGCGAAATAGTTTCTACTCTCGTCAGTTCTACCCTTCGAGGTTTAGGCTTGAATGTAGTTGACCTTGGTCTTTCTACTACACCTACCGTTGAAATGGCCGTTACAGCTGAAAATGCTTGTGGAGGAATTATTCTAACTGCCAGTCATAACCCTGTACAATGGAATGCGCTGAAGCTTTTGAATGCAAAGGGTGAGTTTATCAGCGGTGATGACGGAAAAGCAGTATTAGAAATTGCTGAAAATGATGCTTATGAGTTCGCTCCCGTTAAGTCTTTAGGCAAATACAGAACAGACGATACGTATATTCAGAAACATATTGAGGCCATACTTAAACTTCCTTTGGTTGATGTTGAAGCAATTAAGGCGGCTAAATTCAAAGTGGTTATTGACTGCGTAAACTCTACGGGTGGTATTTCACTCCCTCCTTTGTTGAAAGCCTTGGGGGTTGTGCAAATTGAAGAGCTTTATTGCGAGCCTAATGGGCATTTCCCTCATAACCCAGAACCACTTCCAGAACACTTAGGAGACATTACCAGAATTATGCAGAAAGGCATTTATGATGTTGGTTTTGTGGTTGATCCAGATGTAGACCGTTTGGCCATGGTTTCTGAGAATGGAGATCCTTTTGGTGAAGAGTACACTTTGGTAGCCGTTGCAGATTACGTGCTTTCGCAAACCAAAGGCAATACCGTTTCAAACCTTTCTTCGACCCGAGCATTGAGAGATGTAACTGAAAAAAGAGGAGGTACTTATGAAGCTGCTGCCGTTGGCGAAGTAAATGTGGTAACCAAAATGAAAGAAACTAATGCCGTAATTGGTGGAGAAGGAAATGGTGGAATCATCTATCCTGAATTGCATTATGGTAGAGATGCCTTGGTGGGAATTGCTCTTTTCTTAACGCATTTGGCTAAAAGTGGAAAGAAAATGTCTCAGCTGAGAGCGAGCTACCCTAACTACCACATCTCAAAAAATAAGATTGATTTATCGCCAGACATTGATGTGGATAAAGTATTGGAAGGAATGCAAAAGCGATATGCTAAGCAACCGATAAATACCATTGATGGAGTAAAAATAGAGTTCGACAAAGAATGGGTACATTTGCGAAAGTCGAACACGGAACCAATTATTCGTATTTATTCTGAGTCAGAATCGCAGGCCACTGCCGAGTATTTGGCCAATAAAATTATTACCGATATTAAAGAGATCGTTTCATCAAAATCTTGATAGAATGAAGAAAATTTATTTAGACAACGCTGCTACAACACCATTGGACCCTGAGGTTTTTGAGGCCATGAAACCAATGATGCTTGAGTTTTACGGAAACCCGTCTTCAACCCATGCGCATGGAAGAGAAGTAAGAACGAAGGTAGAAAGGGCGAGGAAAACGGTGGCGGAGTTGCTGAATACAACCCCTTCTGAAATCTTCTTTACGTCTGGTGGAACTGAGGCTGACAATACTGCTATTACTTGCAGTGTTGAAGCTTATGATTTAAAGCATTTAATCACTTCTAAAATTGAGCATAAGGCGGTTTTGCAAACAGCAGAAAAGCTTGAAGCCCAAGGAAAAGTGAAATTAAGCTTTGTTGATGTAGACAGCCAAGGTCATATGGATTATGACCATTTGAATAGCCTTTTAAAGGATAATTCACGTTCAATGGTATCCATTATGCACGCGAATAATGAAATTGGAACACTGAACGATATCGCCAGAATTGGTGAGATGTGTAAAGAGTATGATGCCGTTTTCCATTCCGATACGGTGCAAACAATGGGTCATTTCAAACATGATTTGCAGGCATTGGCTTGCCACTTTATTGTTGGTGCTGGTCACAAATTCAACGGCCCAAAAGGCGTTGGCTTTTTAAGAGTTTGCAAGAGTAAAAAAATTGGTCGTTTTGTGGAAGGCGGAGGCCAAGAAAGAAACCACAGGGGCGGAACAGAAAACGTTTACGGCATTGTTGGTCTGGCCAAAGCATTAGAAATTGCTTATCGCGATATGGACAGCCACGCTAAGCACATTCAAGGGTTAAAAACCAGAATGATTGAAGGATTGAGAAGCAATGTTTCAGGCATTGAATTCAACGGAGATATCAGAGAAGGCCACAGCCTTTACACGGTATTGAACGCAAGCTTTCCGGCACACGAAGACAACGATATGCTACTTTTCAATTTAGATATTAATGGAATTTCTGCTTCTGGTGGAAGCGCCTGTTCTAGTGGAGCTAATACGGGTTCTCATGTGTTAACAGGAATAAAAGCAGACTCAGAAAGACAAGGTATCCGTTTTTCTTTTGGTAAGTATTCTACCGCAGACGAAGTAGACTATACGTTAGAAAAACTCGTTGAGATTCTAAACCCAGTACACGCATAGAATTGATGAACGAATTCCGTTCCATACTATATAAAACTACAACAAGGCCAATATATCTGTTGGCCTTGCTTTCTTTTTTTCTTTTGAGTTGCTCTGACGAGGACATTGATATTTCTGAACTCAGAGGTACCATTGTTGAAGGGGCTACTGTTAGCCT
>CAXBPM010000294.1:0-4783 GCA_963977345.1 uncultured Roseivirga sp. | reverse complement strand
CATAGACCCGTTTTGGTGGTGTTGGAATTGATGCCTGATAATTAAGCTATATAGCTTTATAGGCAAAAGAAAACCCTCCAAAAGTTTTTTGCCTTTGGAGGGTTTTTTCATTCAAGGGATTAATTTCCTAAGTGATTCCAATTGATCAAAACGTTCCAGACCAAAGGCGCATCGTGGTGGTTCAAGTAGCGATGGAGCGGATCAAAAGTAAAGGCGATAATACGACCGTTACCCTGCGGTACATTGAAGATTCCACCATGACCAATAATCGTTTGCTCGTTGCGCACCATTCCTGAAAGTACGTAAGGCGGAGCTTTGGTGTCGTCTTTCTTTGGTGCTTCCACTTTTCTGTCTGGCATACCCATTATTGGGCCTGTATAATCAATTTCATCCTTTAAAGGCTTGGTGCCATATTGCATCACCATCATGTCCCTGTTGTATTTATCTACTTGGTATAAAGGGCCATTTCCTCTAAAAACATGAGAAATTTCTGGATAACCGTACATGATAGGGCTATCCGTTCTTCTTGTTTTGGTGGTCACGACCGAACCGGGATGGAAAAGGCCAGAGGCATTGTAAGGCTTTAACTCTCTGGCGATACCTGTTTCGGCTGCCATGGTGGTAGAGTTATCGAGGGTAACTAATACGCCACCCGCATCAACGAATTTCTTCAGTTCATTCATGCCATCCATGCCAGGCCCACCCGTCATGTCAGTAGTGGCGTCTGGTGTTCCATGCGAAGGAAACTCAGCCGTTTTGGTGAAAGGCATTGGGCCTAATTTAGAGTCTACACCATAAATAAAATCACTTACTGAACCACGCATTCTCGGTACAAGAATCACATCAAACTTCTCTCTCAATTTACCCGACTTCAAGTCGTCTTTATCAATTGAAGTATAAGGAAGTTTTCGTTGCTCGAAGGTGTATCTCGACCAGCCCTCGTCTTGCGTGTTGAACCAGCTGTGGTAGATGGCTACTTTCGGTGGACTCACCTCGTGTTGTTTTCCATTGGGGGAAGCCGCTTTTAAGTCAAAACCGAAGTCTTTCCCCATTTGGTCTGCTTGTGCTTTGGTGATGTCTTTGAAAATAACAGAACCAACCTGAAGTGTATCTCCATTCATTATTTGTTGTTCGTCCAGCACACTGATTTTGGCTTTTTTATTCTCAGATTTAATCCAGTACATGGCCGATAAAACAGTGTTTTGGGCTTTGTAATTCAGTACATAACTGTTTCCACTTCCTTCAACATTACCCACATATTTCACGTCATTGGTTACTAAGCTCATGTTCCGTTTCTCAAACTTGACGGTGTCTTCTTTCTTTACATCCACCCCATAGACATAATCCAAGCTCCAAGCTATGTCATCATAAGGAGGGAATTTGGCATCTTTTGGGTAGTTCTGCTGCGCCAACAAGGTAACCGCTAGGTTTCTGTACGGCTGATCAAGAAACACTACATAATCGCCTGTATTCGATCCTGAATTTGCTTGATGCACTTCGATGCCCTGCACCCGTAATTGATTCACCAGATAAGCGGCCATCGCTGGGTCTCTTTGTTCCTTAGGAATCACGAAGGCTTTAGGGTTTTCTTCTACGCCTCTTTTAATGCTATTCACTCCTTTTTGGTAGAAGTTGCGCAACAATAGCTTCTGATTGTCGGCAGTATAGGTAAGGGAAGCCAATACGCCCGCCTGCATGTAGTTGGTGTTGTTTCTTGAAGACCAGTTGATTAATTCGGTAGGAGGTGCAGGACGGTACCATTCACGGCTTGTGGCGGGGTCGCCAGCGTAGCTCTGTCTAGATAAGTCGCGGAGGTAAGTATTTGCTCCAGCATTCCCGAAAGTTTCGTAAAAGCGTCCGATACTGTTGTGGTTGTTCGCTACCCACATGGCATATCCTGGCCACCAGCCATCGAAGAAAGCCCAAGTAAAAGTGCCAGGCAATCCTTGCGAAGCCAAAGTGGTAATGTCATGATTGGCCATGACCTGCCATTCGCCAATCGCAATCGGATCCATGTTGTCGTTATAAGGGCCTGTTCCTGTGGAGATATAAAGCAAGGGAACAGATTCATGTAAATCCAACATGACGGTCGGGTGCCAATCGAAATAGGCTTTGAAAATGGCTTTGGAAAGTTCTTGCGATACCTGAAGTCCATCACGGTTATTGTCGTGGAAAACGTATTTGCCCCAATAAGGCGTGCTTCTCGGGAAACCATCGTCATATTCTGTTCTGGCTTTGGTATAGCGGTAATACCAATCTACTTGCTTGTCTCGCCCATCGGGTTCCGATGTAGGGTTAATCAACACAATTACGTTTTCTCGAATGTTTTTAATGTCTTCGGATTGATCTGTGATTAGGCGGTAGGCCAGTTCCATCAACATTTCTGGAGAGCCCATTTCGGTAGAATGCAGTCCTCCATTGAGGTAAAAGATGGGCTTAGTATCGGTGATGATTTTATCCGCTTCAGCGCTAGATACTTTTCTAGGGTCAGAAAGTTTGGCAAGCTGCTGTTTGTAATGATCGATTCGATTCATGGATTCATCATTACCAATCACGACTAAATTGATCGCACGACCTTCTTCTGTAGTGCCAATTTGTTCCACTTTAATGAAAGGGGAAGCTTTGGCCAATTCTTGGTAGTAAGCGTAAATCTCGGAGGTACGGTGCATTACGCCTGGTGCACCTATAATTTGACCAAAATATTTTCTGGGGGAAGGTACATTAGGATCGTCTACTAGATTAAGTACCGAAGCGGGTAAAAAACGCGGATCAGTAGTGTATTCCTTTATTTTCTTGTTGTACTCTTCATCAATCTTCTGGGCAAACAGCGCGGGGCTGCTCATTAAAAAAATAAGGCAGATCAGTAAGTAATGGTGTTTTCGCATGATAGTCAATGGTTTAAGGAAACCTAATATAACACTATCTTAGAAAGTACGCTTGGTTAGACTTAAAAGTGACCGGATTTAAAATCAGTTTAGGTAAAGTAAATGAGAATTGCGCCAATGGCGGTCATCACTAAAATGAATTGCCTGAAAAGCTTATCGTTGACTTTTTTGAGGAGTTTGATCCCAATAAAAAGGCCGAGGAGAATGGCAGGAATAACGACTAAATCTATTTTTAATGTTTCCCAAGTAATAGTACCCCAACTGAAAACATGAAAGGGCACTTTGAAAAGGTTGATGATCAAAAAGAGCCAAGCGGTTGTGCCTATAAAAGCGTCTTTCGGGAGGCGCATGGCTAAGAAAAAGATATTGGAGAATGAACCCGCTAAATTCCCGACCATGGTGGTGAAGCCTGCTGTTAGCCCCATCAAACCCGCAAAGCCAATGTGTTGAGGTACTGCTTTGGATTTTCGTCTGTCCCACCAAAACATAACGATCACAGAAATGAAAATAACAATGGCCATGCTTTTCCTGAACAGCTCTTCGTCCATTTCCTTGCCTATGAAAGTACCGAGGACAACGCCTAACATCATAAAAGGCAGAAGCCTGAAAAGGTATTTCCATTGGGCATGGCGGTTATAATAGATTACCGCACAAATGTCGCCTACAAGTAGCATGGGGAGTAAAATACCAGTGGAGGCTTTGGCATCGAAAACAAAGACCATTAAGGCCACAATGATAATACTGATGCCCTTGATGCCTGATTTGGATAAACCCAAAACAAAAGCAGCGGCCAAAACCACAGTCCAATCGAAGAAGCTTAATGCTGAAAACACAGGTTCAAATTAGCGAATTGTAATGGCTTTAGAATTTATAAACCATCTGGAAGTTGTTCCTGCTTCTTTGCTCAATAATGATTTGTTTGCCCCACATCAAGGAGTCTATTGTGGCTTGGTTATAATTTTTGATCGTAATCATTTCTAGACCCTCATTATAGTAGATCAAGAAATCATCTTTCAAGGCCATTCTAAGTTGCTCCCTTTTCACAGGGTTGTCGTCAATGCAGATGGTGAATGAGATGGCCGAATTTTGCATCAAATTAATCGTCAGGTGATTTCTATTGATGTGCTCAAAAATCAAATGAATGTGCTGTTCGTTGATGAAAGAGAAGTCACTGATTTTGAACGAAATAACGGTCTGTTTCCCTTTGTGAATAATGGCTGGTGCCAAATTCGGGATTACACATTCGTTAATGAGTGTACCATTCGCATGAGGGTTTTCGAACGACTTCACGTACAACGGAATACCTTTTTGCGCTAATGGCTTTATGGTTTTAGGGTGAATTACCGAAGCACCATAAAAGGTCATTTCAGCGGCCTCTTTGTAGGGCAACTGATCAAACAAGACCGTATCTGCGAATTTCTTTGGGTCGGCATTGAGTACGCCCGGTACATCCTTCCATATCGTTACTGACTCAGCATTGAGCGAAGTGGCAAAAATAGCCGCACTGAAATCACTGCCTTCTCGTCCTAGGGTGGTGGTGTTGAACTTGGCGTTCGAACCAATAAAACCTTGTGTCAGTACTACGCTACTGTCTTCGTGTTGCGATACTTGCGAACGAATAATGTTCTGCGTGGCACCCCAATCTACAAGGGCCTGTCGGTGAATGTTATCGGTTTTCACCATTTTCCGCGCATCCAACCATGTGGTTTTGATCTGGCGGGTACTTAAATAGGCTGCGACTATTCGAGAAGAAAATATTTCTCCGAAAGAAACGGTTTGGTCATAGATAAAATCATAGCCCATAGAAGAGCTAAAGCGCGCCAGCTCATTGTCAATGGTCTCGAAATCAGTATTGATTTCTTGGTGGAGTTGTTGATTTCCTGACAAACCGAGGTCAG
>CAXBPM010000293.1:0-4783 GCA_963977345.1 uncultured Roseivirga sp. | reverse complement strand
AAACAATGCACATCATACCAGCCATAGATATTATAGATGGAAAATGCGTTCGGCTAACGCAGGGCGATTACGCTCAAAAGACCGAATACGCTTCCGATCCGCTGATAGTAGCCCAAAAATTTGAAGCAGCAGGCATCAAACGACTTCATGTAGTCGATTTGGATGGCGCCAAAGCCAGCAAGATTATAAACGAGCCTACACTCAAGAGAATCGCGTCAAACACCAATCTGCATGTCGATTTTGGTGGTGGTGTAAAGTCCGATGAAGCGATTGATATGGCTTTTGCAGCCGGAGCAGCACAAATTACAGCAGGAAGTATCGCGGTGAAGGACAAAGCTCTAGTGCTGAGTTGGCTTAAGAAGTATGGTACTGACAAAATCATTCTCGGTGCCGATGTGCATCACAACGAAGTGCGTATTAACGGTTGGCAAGAAGGTTCTGGAATGAATATTTTCGACTTTCTAGAAGACTATGTGAGCGCAGGAATTGAATACGTGATTTGTACCGATGTAAGCAAAGATGGCCTGTTACAAGGGCCTTCATTCGATTTATATGATGATATTCTGAAACGCTACCCGAAGCTAAAGCTGATTGCTAGTGGAGGAGTAGCTGAATTAGATGACCTCAAGAAGCTTGAGCAGGCAGGTATGTTCGGAACCATTGTGGGGAAGGCGTATTACGAAGGGCGAATTAGTCTGGAAGAACTGGCCTCATTTTGAATAAACAAAGAACTTAAAACCAAAAAGGTGTTAACAAAACGAATAATACCCTGTCTCGACATTAAAAATGGGCGCACCGTTAAGGGAGTCAACTTTGTTGATTTGCGCGATGCAGGTGATCCAGTCGAGCTTGCGGCCATATATGCAGCCGAAGGAGCCGATGAATTGGTGTTTCTGGACATTACCGCTACGGTGGAGAAACGAAAGACACTGATAGAATTGGTGAAGCGCGTGGCGTCTCAAATCAATATTCCGTTTACGGTAGGCGGTGGAATCTCTTCCATAGCCGATGTTTCAGCTTTGCTGAATGCAGGAGCGGATAAGATTTCGATCAACTCCTCAGCCGTAATGCGTCCCGAATTGGTCAGCGAACTGGCGGGTGAATTCGGAAGTCAGTGTGTTGTGGTAGCCATCGACTCTCGCTTTGTAGAAGGCGAACACATGGTTCATGTGAATGGTGGACGCACCGCTACCGAAAGAAGAACTTTGCTTTGGGCGAAAGAAGTGGAAGAGCGAGGGGCGGGTGAAATACTGCTGACCTCCATGGATCATGACGGAACCAAAGCGGGTTTTGCGAATGAACTTACGGCCAAAGTTTCGGGCTCAGTTTCCATTCCTGTCATTGCTTCGGGCGGAGCGGGCAACCAAGAACACTTCCTCGATAGCTTCACCATTGGTCTTGCCGATGCCGCTTTGGCAGCCAGTATTTTTCACTTCAAAGAGGTGTCAATTCTAGATTTAAAAAATTATTTAAAGGGCTATAATATCCCGGTAAGAATAGAAAAATGAGAGTACTAAAAAACACAAACGAAGTAGACTTTTCAAAAGGGGATGGACTGGTTCCCGTCATCATTCAAGACCAAGTTTCGAACAAGGTTTTGATGCTTGGTTATATGAACGCTGAAGCCTTGGAGAAAACCTTGTCGGAAGGCAAAGTGACTTTCTTTAGTCGTTCTAAAAACAGACTATGGACAAAAGGGGAGACTTCTAATAATTACATTAATGCCAAAGAGTTTTTGATCGATTGTGATAGCGATACATTACTGATCAAGGCAAAACCAGAAGGCCCAACTTGTCATAAAGGAGATGATACATGTTTCGAAGAAAGTAACGAAATTGGAGTTGAGTTTTTAGATCAACTGACAAAAGTGATTAAAGAGCGAAGAACAAAATCACCAGAAGAATCGTATGTGTCTCATCTGTTTTCGAAGGGCATGAATAAGATTGCACAGAAGGTAGGAGAGGAAGCCGTTGAGTTGGTGATTGAAGCAAAAGACAATAACGAATCACTGTTTTTAAATGAGGGTGCTGACCTGTTATTTCATTACATGGTGCTGTTAGAAGCCAAAGGTTACTCTTTGAAAGATGTGATCTCAATTCTTAAAGAAAGACATAATTAAATGATAGTTAAATATCTGGTTTATAATTTTTAATGTTAAATATTTAGACGAGTCGAAAAATGAGAAAAGGTGTATTTTTTACCATGCTGGCTTTCAGTTTGATGGCCAATGGAGTTTTGGGGCAAGAGGCCAATGAAGGATCAGTGGGAGCGCTAATTACGGATCGTCCTACACAGACTTACTCTTCGTTTGTATTGCCAAAAGGTGCTTTTCAGATTGAATCTGGGGTCGGGTATTCAAGAATTGACTTTCCTGCGAATGGAGCTTTGACTGATAAGTTCATGGCGGAAACTTTTACTTTAAATTTCCTTCAGATGAGGTATGGGGTGAGTGACAAGTTGGAGTTGAGGTTGGCTCAGAACGTTTATGTAAATCGTGGAAAAGTCAATGGTGATGTAGTCAATAAAGGGAGTGTTCAATTTGCTTCAACTTGGATAGGTGCTAAACTTAATGTCTTAAACGAAGATGGATTTATTCCTCAAACTTCTTTTTTGGCAGAGTATGTTTCTGATATTTTTGATGAAAATATTGGTCAGGATTTGATTAACCTGAGACTAAATTTCTCCAATACTTTGAGTGATAAATTGACTTTAGGTTATGGGATTGGAGGCTTCATTCCTACCGAAACTGAGTCTTTTAATTTCGAGTATTCAGTGGTAGGCTCATATGCTTTTCAACCCAATTGGGGAGCCTTCCTTGAGTTGTATGGGACCCTAAGAAACGACTGGGTAAACACCCATAATGTAGACATGGGTTTAAGTTATTTGGTGAACAACAATCTTCAATTGGATGTGTATACTGGATTTGATTTGACTAATAATCTTGGCGATACAGATTTTATTTTTGGTCTTGGTTTTTCTACTCGGATTCTCAAGAAATAATGTTTCCTTGCGGCATGTCTAAACAAGCTGCCAAACGAATCATGATGATGAGGCCGAAACACTTCGGCTTCGATCCTTCTACTGCTCGTTCAAATTCTTTCCAAAGTCAAGAGGGTGCCAACGAAATTGCTGCCATCGAGAACCAGGCCAAATTAGAGTTTGAAGAGGCGGTGAATAAGCTGCGCTCTGAGGGAATTGATGTGATTGCTTTAGATGATTCGGACAGTCCGGTGAAGCCGAATGCAGTTTTCCCAAACAACTGGGTTTCTTTTCATGACGATGGGAGAGTACTCCTTTATCCAATGATGACGGAGAGCAGAAGATCGGAGAGGAGAGAAGAGGTGTTGACTCAGCTTGCTGAGGAAGGAATTAAGGTGGATGAGGTAATTGACCTTTCCTCATTTGAGGCGGAGGATAAATTTTTAGAGAGCACGGGCAGTATCATCCTCGATTATGACCACAAAGTTCTCTATGCATGTATTTCCACAAGAACCCATCCAGCAGTATTAGATAAGTTTTGCAAATTAATGGGTTATGAAGCCATCGTATTCGAGGCTTTTAATAAAACCGATGAGGCCATCTACCACACCAATGTGTTGATGTGCTTGGCCGCTAAGTATGCTGTAATTTGTTTAGATGCGATTCCTCTACTTCAACGCGAAGATGTATCAAGTGCTTTAGATCGAACGAAACATGAAGTGGTAGAAATTACCATGGATCAAATGTATGCTTTCGCTGGGAATATGTTGGAGGTAACCAATAGTGAGGGTGAGTCGGTATTGGTGATGTCCCAAACTGCCTATGAATCACTTTCAGCAGATCAGAAATCTAGGCTTTCTAACTATTCTAAGCTAGTTTCTGTTCCAATCCCTACCATTGAAAAGTATGGCGGTGGGAGCATTCGTTGCATGATGTGTAAGGTAGAATAAACAATTTTTTGTTACCTGAAGAATGGAACCACTTACTTTTTTGTTTATTTGAACGGTATGTTATTTGGTTTGATCGGTATTCAGCCGATTTTATATTCGGTGCATTTCTTGTTTCCATAAGGATCGTTTTGTAATTGATAAGATCATTAGAATTATTTGTAACTATTTGATAGTGAGTAATTAATGATTGATTTGTCCTAAACTAGCCCTATCTTTACACTCTGAATTTTAAAGGGAGAGTGATATGCTGTTGATGGTGGGGTATGATGATGAGTTGAATCATGTATTTGGAAAAATTGAAGGGATTTTAACTAAAGATATTGCGGCTAGCTATCTATCTAAAGTGGCTGAAATTGCCCAAGAGAATAAATGCCATAAAGTAATTACCGATCTTAGGGAAGCAGATCTATTTGCAAACCAGAAAGAAATAGAAATTTTGAGTAGGGAACTCAAAGGAATGGGGATTGAGTTTGGGTTTAAACGTGCGGTTTTAATTTCCAAAAACATCAATGACTATAAAGTTTGGGAGAACTTTAACTTCCGAAATGGCTTCAAAGACATACGTTTATTCTCTGATGAAAAAGTTGCTTTGGAATGGATGAAGTCGACAACGATTTAGAGCCTCGGCTCATATAAAAAAGAAGGCCCTGTGAATCAATTCACAGGGCCTTCTTTTTTTAGTTTCCTTTCTTGGCAGGTGTTGGATAAGGAGGTGGGGTGATTTTTTTCGCTCCTTGTGCATTCAGTAGTTTTAACACTTCTTGCACCGCTCTTTCCAATTGAGGGTCATTGCCTTGAGATAAAGCCTTGGCATCCTGTCTTACAGCAATATCTGGGGCTACTCCCTTATTTTC
>CAXBPM010000292.1:0-4812 GCA_963977345.1 uncultured Roseivirga sp. | reverse complement strand
GAACTCGATAACACTTTGGGCTATTCTATCACCGATTTCATCTACAGCAATGAGACTTTCAAAATTAGCGAGTGCCAAAGCTTCTATGTTTTGAAAATGGGCGGCTAACTTTTCAGCCACAGTTTTGCCCACAAAACGAATTCCTAAACCGAAAAGAACGCGTTCAAACGGAACTTGCTTAGAGGCTTCTATGGCCTTGATAATGTTTCCAGCTGATTTGTCTCGAAGACTTCTAGCGGTATGTTCTCCTTTTTTATCTGAGAAAATACGAAACTCTAGACCATTGAGTTGGTCAAATGTGAGGCTGTACAAATCAGCATAATTGCTGATTAAGTCATTCTGAAGCAAACCACGAATGGTCTCAGGCCCGAGTGAGTCAATATCTACAGCCTTGCGCTGAATGAAATGCTCAATTCTACCTAACACTTGCGGGGGACAGGCGTCAGCGTTTGGACAATAATGGTTGGCTTCTCCTTCTTGTCTCACCAAAGGAGTATTGCACTCTGGGCATTCTGAAATGTAAACGATAGGCTCACTATCTGATTTTCTTAAAGCGGTATTAACAGCAGTTACTTTGGGGATGATTTCACCACCCTTTTCTACAAAAACTGTATCCCCAATACGAAGGTCGAGTCTTTCAATTTGATCTGCATTGTGAAGCGAAGCCCTTTTGACAGTAGTGCCAGCCAAAAGCACAGGGCTAAGATTGGCGACAGGCGTAACAGATCCAGTTCGGCCTACTTGATAAGTAATGCTTTCTAAAACCGTAGCCGCACTTTCTGCTTTGTATTTATATGAAATGGCCCAGCGCGGATTTTTTGCAGTAAAGCCTAATTGGTCCTGTTGATTTAGGTCATTGACTTTTATGACTATGCCGTCAGTTTCTACTGGGAGTGTATGCCTTTTTTCTTCCCATTCGTGAATATAGGCGAGCACATCTTGAATGGAGTTGCATTTCCGATAGGTGGGGGAAACATTAAAACCCCAACTTTCAACAGCTGTCATGCATTCTGAATGTGTGCTATAGCCAAGGTTTTCACCCAATAGGTAATAGAGGAAGCAGTCTAGCCTGCGTTGCGATACCACTGAAGAATCTTGCATTTTAAGAGTTCCAGAGGCTGCGTTTCTTGGGTTGGCCAGTAAATCCAAACCGATATCTTCTCGTTCGGCATTTACACGTTGAAATTCCTTTATAGGGAAGAAGGCTTCTCCTCTTACTTCAAATTCTCCCGGTACTTGTCCCTTTAGCTTTAAAGGGATTGAGCGGATGGTTTTGGCGTTTGTAGTGATGTCATCGCCTTGGGTTCCATCTCCTCTTGTGACAGCTCTTTTTAATACTCCGTCTTCGTAGCTTAGGCTAAGCGCAACTCCATCAAACTTAAGCTCGCAAAAGTATTCGTAGGTCTGGCCTTCTAGTCCTTTGGCTACTCGGTTATCAAACTCGATGAGGTCTTCTTCTGAATAAGTATTGCCCAAAGAGAGCATTGGGTATTTATGAACGACTGTATCAAAGTCTTTGGTGATGGTACCACCAATTCGCTGGGTAGGAGAGTCTTCTGCTTTGAACTGAGGGAACTCAGCTTCGAGCGCAGCCAGTTTGACTAAGAGTTGGTCAAAGTCGAAGTCTGAAATTTCAGATTTACTTTTCTGGTAATACAAATCACTATGGTAGTTGATTTGATCGGTCAGTTGCTTGATTTGTTCTTGAGCTTGATCGGTAGTCATGGGTGCGTTTTTAAAGATCATTCAAGGTTTTCTAAAGAGCTGTTTAATTCTTCTTCAGTGTTTTTCAAACGAGATTTACAGTCTTTAATCAACTGAGTAGCTTCTTTTACCAAGCTGGATAAATCATCAATGTCAGGCTGTTGATTTTCAATAACATCTACAATCGTTTCAATCCTTTCTAACGATTCTTTATAGGTCAATTTCTTTTTACTCATTGTTGGCTGATTTTACCGTACTCTTAATTCTATGTTTGGTGGTTATGGTTTCTAACTCTTCACCAGGTTGTATTTTTTGTTCTTCGGAAATGAATTTCCCATTGATCAATGTGATGGAGTAACCTCTTTTCAAAACCGAAGCTGGGTCTAGTAATTTGAGTTGTTTCTCCAATCCATCCAATTTTTTTTCTGCTTCTTTTAATCTTTGGCTCTTGGCTTTGATTAAGGGCACTTCAAAGTTATCTACTTTCCGGTTTTCGATCTTGAAAAGATTTTGAACAGCGTAGTTTAACCTTAATTCTTTTTGAGCTAATCCGCTTTCAGACCGATGCATAATTGCTTTCATCGAGGCCTGCAGGGCATAGCCGATGTTCATAATTTCATAAGAAGAAACCTGAAGTAGGTGTTTGCCTGATTTCTCCAATCGATAGGCCATTTCGTTTAGGCTGTCGTCATATCGCTCTATTCCAGAAATGAGGAATTCGGCTACAGCAGTAGGCGTTTTCATTTGCGTATTGGCTACTAAATCGGCTATGGTTTCGTCTCGTTCATGGCCTATACCAGTAATAACAGGAAGTGGAAATTGAGCAATATGAGAAGCCAGTTCATAATCGTCAAAGCAATCTAGGTCTACTTGAGAGCCTCCGCCTCGAATAATGACCACAAGGTCAAATGCTTTTATTTCAGCATGAATTTGATGCAAGGCAGCAATCATAGCACTCGGTGCTTGGTCGCCCTGCATTAATGACTGGAACAATTTTGTCTTGAAAGAATATCCTCTTGAGTTCTGTTCAATTTGGTTTTTGAAATCACCATATCCAGCAGCTGTTTCTGAACTGATTATAGCGATGCGTTGTGGAACTGTTGGAAGGACTAATTCTTTGTTGATATCAAAAACACCCTCGTCCTGAAGCTGTTGGATTACTTCTTGGCGTTTTCTAGCGCGCTCACCAAGGGTGAAATTAGGGTCTAGGTCTTTGATGTTCAGGCTCATTCCGTACAGTTCATGATACTGTACTTGAACATTGAGCAATACTTTAATTCCGGATTGAAGCGGGGTTTTTGTGATTGACTCGAACCAAGCGCTAAGATTACGGTAGGTGTAAGCCCAAATGTTTGCTCTGATTTTGGAAGTAACAAACTGACCTTCTTTATCTACCAACTCCATATAGCAATGGCCTTTTGGGTTAAGCCTCATTTCACTGATTTCGGCAATTACCCAATAGGAGGGTTCGAGATTTTTCTCGAGTTCTGATTTGATGAGGCTGGTTAACTCGAAAAGAGAGAGGTGAGTCATAGCGCAAATTACATCAATGCGATTCTTGATCAAATGGGTTTAAATAAAAAATCCTGCAAGAGCAGGATTTAAATTTTTCTGAAAGGAGATTCGACTTAGTTGCGGTTACCGCCTCGTTTTGGTTCTTTGTCTTCTTCGTTGCCTAATTTCCTATAAAGAGACCTACGGAAATCACCTTCGAAGGTAATTACTTTCCATACTTGTCTAGCATCTAGTACTCCATTGAACTTTGCTACATAGGTTTTTTCCAAATCAAGTTCAGCTTGTTTTTGATCTAAGTAAATGTCTAGCAATTTGCCTGCATCCCCTTCTTTCATGTTTCTGAAATCTTCTGATTTTTCAAAAATGTCCTTTTTCTTCTCGTTATACACGTGAGAAAGTTCAATTTTCTTACTATCGTATTCCGTAAATATGGGCCAGAAAAGCTTGGCCTGATCTACGCTCAATTCTAGACGATTAGTTAGAAAAGCAATTTTTGCTTTCTGAATTTTTTCTCTGTCTTCTTGCGGAGGTCTACCGTTTTGGGCAAAAGCCGAAAAGCAGACGGTCATTATGAACAATGTGAAAACAATCTTTTTCATAGTTCTTGCACTAGTAATCTAAATATTCAAAGTCGTAATCTAATTCTGGGTTGTCGTTCACAGCAAAACTATAGCTTGAAGTTTCCTCTATAATCATGTTGTCAAGTATAGCATCCAAACCTTGTACTGATGATAGCAATTCATATTCTATTGCTTGACGCTCTTCCAGATAATTGATAATGGCTTCATCCGAAACCTCACTTAATAAATCAGTTTCATTCACCTGGTTTGTTGGCATTGATAGCAAAGCCACCATAATAAGGACAACCGCAGCGGCCACGGATCTAAACCATGTGGTTTGGTACAGCGGAATGACTTTGGTTTCTGGTTTAACTTTTGAGAGGATCTCTGAATTAAGTGATTCGAAATATTTTTCAGGTGTTGAGAAAATGTTCTTTTTAAGTGTTTCATTACCAAGAACACCTTCTTCTTCAGTAAGACTGATAGCCGAAATTATTTTTTCATTTAGTTTGTCGAAATAGCCATCGGGCACATCGAAAATGTTCTTTTTAAGCTGCTCACTGCCAAGGATTCGTTCATCTTCAGGACTAACACCTAGAGTAATTTTTTCTTTAAGATCACCAAAATACCCCTCTGGTGTCTCAAAAATGTTCTTTTTAAGGCGAGGGTCTTTAAGTTTCTTATATGGATTTTCGTCCGACATCGATGCTTTGATTATCAAAGGGTTATAAGGTTTAATCTTCGCTTAAATACTCTTCTATTTTTTTAACAGCCAAATGGTAATTTGCCTTAAGTCCGCCCACGCTGGTGCCAATAATTTCTGAGATCTCTTCATATTTCAGGTCGTCAAAATATTTCATATTGAACACTAGCTTCTGCTTTTCTGGTAGCGTTAAAATTGCTTTCTGAAGTTTGATTTGAATTTCATCACCGTCAATATAAGAACTACTGGTGAGCTTGTTTTCTAAGTCATGGTTGACATCATCAATTGACCAGGCTTGCTTCCGTTGTCTTTTCTTTAAGAAAGTGAGGG
>CAXBPM010000291.1:0-4824 GCA_963977345.1 uncultured Roseivirga sp. | reverse complement strand
AAAGCTTCATTGATCTCTTTAGGGTCTGCTGGTAGGTTGATTTTAATGGGTTCAGCGGAGTAAGTGAACTCCCTTGAGTTGAAGTCTCCTCTGTGATTTAGGGCAATACCTGAAATAGCAAACGCGATAATTAGACCCACAAAGAAATAAGCAATGTCTCTGTGGAGGTTGCGTGATTGATTTCTAAATTTTTGGCTAGTCATGAAAAATGGGTTAAGTCTGAAAAAAGTTGATGAAACTAACTTAAATAATTGATAACCAAATAGGTTGGGGTTAAATATTGTTATTTGGGATCGGTGCCTTTCCGCCTTTGTGGGTGTTGTCACCCACAAACATGATGTTCACACTTATCCAATATTATTTTCAATTCTTGAATCCAAGTGGGAGTTGTGGTTACGAGGATGCACCGGCTTGTTAACAACTCCAACAAGCTCAGAGATTTGAATTGAAAAATTATTTAACTTTAAATCATGCCGAAAATTTATGAGTATTTTGGGATTGTGGTCTTTTTCTATTCAAATGAACACGAACCCATTCATGTGCATGGGCGAAAAGGTGAATGTGAGAGTAAGGCAGAGTTTATTATTGAACAAGGGGTGATTATCGGTATTAGAATTACCAACGTTAAAGGCTTTGAGCCGTTGAAAGGAAAGGAGCTAAGTCACTTTAAAGCTTTTTTAAGAAACTATGCCGATGAAGTGGTTGATCGATGGGTAGATTACTTTGTTTACAACAAATCAGTTACTTTTGAAAAGATTACGAAGAAATTGAGATGAAGATTTTCGAAGAATATATTGCTTATGAAACGTCTACACCGAAAGTGGTGGACGCAAACTATGTGGGTGATTTTTCAATTAGAATTTCCTTTTCCGACCAAAGTCAAAAATTGGTTGATTTCAAATCTTTTATTGACAATTCTACCCACCCAGATGTATTCAAATACAAAAAGGAAGACATCTTTAAGGCTTTTGAAATTAAAGAAGGTAACCTCAGTTGGAATGACTTTGAGATGATATTCCCGCTTTCTGATCTTTATAGAGGTTTCATTTAAACCCCACTTATCACCATCGTGGCAGACTTTAATGGTTTTATTATGCTATGCTTAACAACCTGAAAAAGATGCTTACAGCATGACTTAGCTTATGCGTTTGTACCAACAATGTGATTTCACCAGATAAGCCTGCTTCTCAGTCATCCCCGTAGGGATCTTTTCACGAAACGCAGTCTAGGGTTAGCCTCCGCCTTTGTGGGTGTTATCACCCACAAACATGATGTTCACACTTATCCAATATTATTTTCCATTCTTGAATCTAAGAGGGGAGTTGTGGTTACGAGAATGCATCGGCTTGTTGGAGAAGAACTCCAACAAGGGCAGAATTCTTTCAACCTGAAAAAGATGCTTACAGCATGACTTAGATTTGGCATTTGTGCCAACGATGTGATTTCACCAGATAAGCCTGCTTCTCAGTCATCCCCGTAGGGATCTTTTCACGAAACGCAGTCTAGGGTTAGCCTCCGCCTTTGTGGGTGTTGTCACCCACAAACATTATGAGTTCACTCTTATTCATTATAATTTCTATTCTTGAATCCAAGTGGGGAATTGTTGTTACGAGAATGCATCGGCTTGTTGGAGACAAACCAACAAGGGCAAAGAGTGTTGGAATAACCTATTTCCCCTCAGGCGCTTCCCAAAACCCTGTGTTGATTTTCTGATTTTGAGCTACATCACCACTGTATAAAATGGAATTGAAAAGCACGCGGTAGGTGCCCATAGTTTGGCCTCGCCATTGTGGGCTGAAACCGTGGAGGATTACATGTCCTTTTCCTTTTTTGACATCCAATGAAGCGGCATAACCCTGAATGAATTTCTCACCCAATAAATAGCCCGACCGCAATGGCGAATCTTGGCTTTGGTACTTGGCCAACACCTGACCTTCGAAACCTTCAGTAGGAGCAAAAGTTGGACTGTTTGATACAAAAATGTTCGCTTGTTCTGGCATTCCAGCCATTACAGGATGGCTTGTGTCTGTGGTCACGCCAAGAATCGAGCTTCCTGCAAAAAAGTCCTTTCTATTGATGGCATCGGTTATGTTTTTCACAGGCAAATGAAGTGCGTCAATGGCGAACAAGCTACTTTGGTTCATGCACACTAAGGTGCCGCCAGCGTTTACAAATTCGTTCATGGAACGAATGCCCGAGTCGCCAAGACCACCTGCATATTCAGGGGGTACCGTTCCTTCTCTAAAACCATTGGTAAAGGTGGAAGAACGTTCCGAAGCCAATAGAATCACATCAAAACGATCTTCTAAATTACCCATTTGGAAATCGGTGTTGCCGATGTTAGTAAACTCGAAGCCGTAGTTTTCTAGCAACCAGCGCGTCCAGCCCTCATCCATACTGGCGGTGTGTGGTCTGTAAAGCGCAATACGTTTTTTGATGGCGGTTCCTTTCACATTATTGGCCATGGTAACGTTTACCGCTAATTCTTTTGACCATTGGTCAATGTTGGATTTTGAAATGCCATCAATGGCATATTTGCCAGAAGCAAAACTCACCTTTCCATTGGTTTTTAAGGCTTTATTGATCAGCCTAAAACTGTTGTTTTCTTTCGGGTCGACCAAGGCCGTGTTACCAGCACCAGAAACCTTGCTTGGCAAGGGTACAATGCCAGCGGCATTCGCATTGGTGTTGAAACCTACTCCTGGTACAAAATCAATGGCAGAAGCATCACCTGCTGTTTTCCAGTCTACTGCAGTACCCTGAATTGGTGTGAGCGCATTCTTCACTTCTTCCGTTAATGGCGACATGGCCGGAGTAACTTTTACTTCAAAAATCATTGGGAGTGTCCATCCCGCAGCATCATAAGGTTGTTCTGGTGGGCCTTGCGGATATTCGCGCAAATCTGGGTAATTCTGTACATCTAGTAACTGACGAGCGAGTTCGGCAAACTCTTGATTCATTGGAATGACCCAAGTGCCTTTCGGGTAATTGACATTATTGAACGTCACCGCTTTCGAAAGTTGCTCAATACGCACCCCATTAAATGCTAGTCGCTTTAGTAGCTCCACAGGTCTTACAGGGTCGCGTTGCGCTTGCGGAACGAAATAGGCGTAAGGTGGTTCTTCTTCATATTTCTTGATGGTATTTCTTCCCGACTGATAACGGTTGTACAATACCGTTTCTCCATATTTTGAAGCGTATTCCAATACCGCAACCGAAGCCGTTTGCATATAATCAACGGCATCTTTCAAACGCCACCAGCCGCCTTTCCAAGGACTGGAATACAATGATTCTACCCTCAAGTCGGAACGATCTTTAGGAAAATCGGCAATGGTATAAAAATGCGGAGTAGCATAGCGATAGAGTGCCGTTTCTGTCCAGAAAGCAGGAATGTTTTGGAGTACAGGCATGTAATCCACATAGCCAGGATACCAAGCATCGAAGCCCGTGCCCATATGTACTGCGCCCGGCTGACCATTGGTTTCTAGCGCTTGGGCAATCGCCATTCCAATCATATTTACTTCACGTGCTACAATAGGCGGGGTTTGCGTAGCAATAGGTTCTGCGAAAGGCGGCAACCAAATTCGGGTAGGGAAGGGGGAAGACTGATGATGCACATGGATAATGTTTGGTTCCCATTCACGCCAAGTGCGGGCCACCACCCTAGATTCCTCCATGTTCAGCATGTAGGCATCGCGGTTATTATCGTGGCCGATATACTTTTGATAGAGCACTGGCAATGGCGCCACTTCATAAGGCGTACCCACATTGGAATGATACCAATCGGCTACAATATTTTGTCCGTCAGGGTTAAGTGAAGGCCACAGCATAATGACCACATTGTCCAGAATGTCTTTGATTTTAGGGTCATCGCTGCTTAAAAGTTCATAAGCCAATGAAATGGTATGTTGTGCTCCGGCTACTTCCGTAGCGTGGAGGCCGCCATCGATGTGCACAAAGGGTTTTCCTTCCTTGGCCAAGGCTTTGGCTTGCGCATCGGTCATGCCCGTTGGATGCGCCAATTGCATGGCGATTTCTTTATAGCGATCCAGCTTGTCCAAATTAGCTTTGGACGAAATGACCGAGAAATACCAAGGTCTTCCTTCTGAAGTGACGCCCGCCTGATACAACTGAATTTGATCGCTGACTTCTGCCAGTTTCTGGAAATAGGCCAGCGACTGATCGTAAGTAGCTAAATGATAATCTGCTCCTACGGTAAAACCCAACATGCTTTCGGGAGTAGGAATGGTTTGGGCTTGACTAGCGAATTGCGCAGAAAAAAGAAAAATAACGGCAGCAAAGATTCTGCAAAAAAGTGGTTGAAGGATAAGCTTTTTCATCCCTTAAAATAGTGCATAATCACTTTGGCTGTACTATCAAGAGCGGGATATTACATTGGTGGTTTATATGTGTTGAAGTGTTGGGGTTGAGAAGTGCTGAGGTGTTGGAGTACTGATTTGTTGAAGTATTGAAGTGCTGGGGTATTGATGTGTTGAAGTGGTGGGTGAAGCCACCAGAGCCAAAAAGGTTCGTTTTCTTTCCCTGAGCTCCGAGACTTCGGAGAAGGGTCTAGAAACTAAAATACTAATCGTGGGGCTTTCTACTCTCCACTAGTCGCTGCGACTCCCTAAGAATGTTATGACCTAACCACCTGAAAAAGATGCTTACAGCATGACTTAGCTTTGATGTTTGCACTAATGATCTGATTTCACCAGATAGGCTTGCTTCTCCACTAGTCGTTGCGTGGCGCTGCGACTTACTAAACCACCGATAGTCTAATTCATGTTTTTTGTGAAAACATCATCAGGCATAGAATAATGGGTT
>CAXBPM010000290.1:0-4844 GCA_963977345.1 uncultured Roseivirga sp. | reverse complement strand
GGACGAAAGCGATGGTGGCAAAAAATGCCTTCACTTGGGTGTCCTATCTATTTGGCTACGAATTGATGTTCAGAGGTCTGTTGCTTTTTGCTACAGTTCCTCTATTGGGCGAATGGCCCGCCATTGTATTAAATGTTGCTTTATACGTATTAGTACATGTGCCAAAGAACTTAGAAGAAAGCATTGGAGCCGTTCCTCTCGGCTTATTACTCTGTTTAATTACACTTACTACGGGAACAATTTGGGTGGCCTTTTTCGTTCACATCACCTTGGCGCTGTCCAACTTTTTCTTTTCGCTAAGGCATCACCCTGACATGAAAGTTATTTAATGAACAAAAAGATATTTATCACTGGAGGTACAGGTTTTATTGGTCAAAAACTAATACATGCTTTGGCCGACCAAGGCCACAGTGTAACGGCTTTAGTTCGCTCTAAAGCCAAGGCTGAAACTCTAGTTCATCCCAATATTGAAACCGTAGAAGGAGATTTATTTCATACTGAGGCCTTGGAAAGAGGAATGGAAAACTGCGATGAAGTTTATCATTTGGCTGCCTTTGCCAGTGTTTGGGCTAAAGACGACACTTTTAGAAGGGTGAATATTGACGGCACCACGAATGTTTTAGATGCCGCCAAGAAGCAAGGCGTTTCCAAAGTAGTGGTCACTTCTACTGCAGGAGTAATTGGCCCAGCCATTGACGGCCCAGTAAATGAAGATACACCAAGACAAGTTGATTTCTTTACCGATTACGAAAGCACAAAGTACGAATCGGAAGAGCAAATGCGCCAGCGTGCTGCCGATGGGCAACACATCGTCATTGTAAACCCTACTCGTGTTTATGGCCCAGGCCCGCTTAATGTGAGTAATTCTGTCACCAAATTGGTGAAGCAGTACATTGATGGTAAATGGAAGTTTATGCCTGGAGATGGGCTTAGCACGGGTAACTATGTGTATGTAGAAGATGTGATTCGCGGACATATGTTGGCCATGGAGCACGGAAGGTCTGGAGAGCGCTATTTGCTGGGTGGCGAAGATGCTACCTACCACGAACTCTTTGATATGATCGCGGAAATTGGCGGTAAAAAATACAAGCTCTATAAAATGCCGTTGGGAGTTATGCTTACCTTCGGTAAACTTCAGTTATTTTTGGCTGAAAATTTTGGGAAGCAGCCAATGATCACACCAGGCTGGGTAAGGAAATATCTGTATAAGTGGAGCGTTTCAAGCGATAAGGCTCAAAAGGAATTAGGCTACCAGATTACACCACTGATGAGTGGAATTCAGCAGACGGTAGATTGGTTAAGAACAGACAACAAATGATAAACGGAAAAAAATTTGCATTGGTAACAGGCTCAAGTAATGGCATTGGTCGTGCTATTGCAGAGAACTGTGCTGCAAGGGGCTTTAATGTGCTCTTAGTGGCACTCCCTGAACCTAAGCTAGAAGAAGTAGCCAATGCGCTGACTAGTAAATACCCTAATCAAGAGTTCCATTATTTAGGTGTCAACCTGATGGATCCGGGGGCCTCTCAAGAGGTTTTTCAATGGTGCGAGAAGAACAGCTTTGTCGTAGACCTTTTGGCCAACAATGCTGGTTTGGGCAATTCTGGCGATTTTCTCTCGAAAAAATCGGAATTCTATTTTGGCCAAATGCAGTTGAATATGGTGGCCATGGTAATGCTCACCCACCATTTTTTACCCGGAATGCAAAAGCTTGACAAGGCCTATATTTTAAATGTTGCCAGTATGGCTTCTTATTGTGATATACCGTACAAAGGGGTTTACGCTGCGAGTAAGAAGTTCGTGAGTTCATTTTCACACTCACTTCGCTACGAACTAAAAGACTCCAACGTTTTTGTTTCTATACTTTGCCCTGCGGCCGTGCTTACGAATCCTGATGTGATTAAGCGCGATGCAAATATGGGTTTCGCTTCAAAAATAACCAGACAAACGGCAGAGCAGGTAGCTGAATACGCTTTGAGTCGAATGTTCAATAGAAAACCAGTTTCTATTCCAGGAGTCTTCCCTAAATTTTACAGGGCCTTGGGCAGGGTCCTTCCTCATCGAGTTCAGTTACGTATGCTGGCCAATGCTTTTATTAAGCAGTCGAGGGAGTAAGAATAAGAAAGAATTTGACACAAAAAACCCGACCATTTCTGATCAGGTTTTCTTTCTATTTTCTCATAACATTACTTTTTATGTGACACTGTTTCAGGACAAGACACTCAATACAGCACGCAAGAAATTACATTTGGTATTGACTGGCGCGATCGCAAAACCCTGGCCATTGAGGTGAATCCAGACTTAAGTGTCAATGTACTGGCTCCTCTTAAAACCAACCTTCAAGAAGTTCAAGAAAAGGTGCTCAAAAGAGCCCGTTGGATCATTAAGCAATGGGCATACTTGGATCAGTTTTTACCCAGAACCCCCGAAAGAGAATATGTCTCAGGAGAATCACATTTGTATTTGGGTAAAAAAGTATCTCTTGAAAATCCGTCAAGGAGAATCTAATTTGGTGAAACTCCGAGCTGGAAATTTTGAAGTGAGCACAATTGCACAACCTAGCCCAATAAAAGTGAAACAATTGCTTTCTGCTTGGTATCAGGCGCATAGCACACAAAAATTTGAAGAAGCATTTACCAGTTCACTAGCCTTGTTTCAGCAATTCAATCTTGAGCCTGAATTGGAAATTAGAAGAATGAAGAACCGTTGGGGCAGCTGTACTCCTACAGGTAAGATTATGCTGAATCCAGAAATCATCAAAGCACCAACTAAATGCATTGAGTATGTAATTGTTCATGAGCTTTGCCATTTAGTGCATCCCGACCATAGTCGTAGTTTTTACTTGCTCTTAGAAAGCGTGTTACCTGATTGGCAAAGATGGAAGTTGAGATTGGAGAAGAGTTTGGTTTGATGATCGCCTATTAAATAGTGGGGGCCGAACAGGCATATATAACCGAAAATGGAATAGTTCTTGTCCTATTGTTACTCAAGATTACCTCGTCTCTACGCTGTGCTCACAATGAAACTTGTTATATAATAATTACTACTATAGTAGTAATAAGTGTTATATTTGAAATATAAGTAACACTATGAACTCACTTATAACAACATCTAAAGCCTTAAGAAAAGCCGTAGAGAACATGCGTACTTTACGCCTAGAAAAGGAATTGACACAAGCAGGCCTAGCCAAGCGTTCAGGTGTTAGTCTGGCCTCGTTGCGCAAGTTCGAGCAAAAAGGGTCAATCTCATTAGAGTCTTTTTTCAAACTTGCAATGGCTCTTGGGTGTCTTGAAAGTCTGATTGACGCCATAAACCCTTTGGATGAAAAGTTCTCATCTATCGATGATGTGTTGAAAAATAAGGAGGATAAAAAGCGACAAAGGGGGTGGCGAGAATGAGCAATATTATATCATTGAACGAAGTAAAGGTCGGTCTTAACTTTGGAGAAAAGACTATTCCAGTGGGTCGATTGGCCAGTAGGAATTACAAAATTTACTTTGAGTATGAAAAAGTATTTCTTGGTCTAGGGTTAGACATATCTCCTTTAAGACTCCCTTTAGAATCGGGTGTTAAAACTTTCAATCCACAGCTTTTTGAAGGCTTACCAGGCGTTTTCAATGACAGCTTACCAGATGGATGGGGGCGCTTGCTATTTGATCGCTTAATGAAAAGTCGCAACCTTCTGCCTTATGAGTTCAGCCCACTAGATCGTCTTGCTCAGGTTGGTTTAACGGGGCTTGGTGCTTTGGTTTATGAACCTGATTACAGTGATGAGAAACTGGAGGAAAGCATAAATCTTGATATTCTTTCTAATCAAACCAAGGAGGTTTTGGATGGAGAGGCTGAAAACGTTCTAGCTGAATTAGTTAATTTAAATGGGTCATCGGCTGGAGCCAGACCAAAAGCTTTGGTTGGTCTTGAACAAAACAAGCAGCACATCATTCACGGAAAACATGATCTGCCTGAAGATTATGAACATTGGATTGTGAAGTTTGCTAATTCTACAGACGGTCTGGATGCTGGAGCTATTGAATATGTATATGCATTGATGGCTAAAGAAGCTGGCATTGAAATGACACAAGTCCACCTGTTCCCTGCATCAAAAGGGGCTGGATATTTTGCCACCCAACGGTTTGATCGAAATAAAAATGGCAGGCTTCATATGCATACAGCCAGCGGTCTATTGCATTCTGATTTCAGAACTCCTGCTTTGGATTATGAAGATTTAATAGCCTTAACTGGATTGCTTACAAAAGACATTAGGGAAGTCGAAAAAATGTTTCGCCTCTCTGTTTTTAATATTCTCTCACATAATCGAGACGATCATGGAAAGAATTTCTCGTTTCTTATGGATAGTACTGGACAATGGAAACTTGCACCTGCCTATGACTTAACCTTTTCGTCAGGCCCGGGCGGTCACCAAAGTACAATGGTTATGGGGGAAGGAAAAAGCCCTTCAAGCAAACATTTGATTAAGTTAGGCGAAGAAGCCAATCTTACCCGTCCTCAAATTGACAAGGTTATTGAGCAAACCAAATATGCCCTTAATCAGTGGGGCATACTCTCGAAAAATCACGGTGTGAGGGAGGCAAATATTAAGCTTATCAAAAACCGAATGTTGACTTAGCCTACCAAGATTGCGCTGCACTCTGAAATCCTAAAGATTGACTTGATCACGCTCTTCTGTTAATGAAGAGAACATTGAGAGTAAGCGATTATACCTTATAGCCTATTCATAATCCGGGTTGAAACGAATGTCATTGTTTCAAAGAAAGCCCAAAGGGCATAAAAAAACCCGATCATTTCTGATCAGGTTTTTCTTTCTCTGTAGCGGGAACAGGACT
>CAXBPM010000289.1:0-4864 GCA_963977345.1 uncultured Roseivirga sp. | reverse complement strand
TTATGGCTGTGGTCATTTCTATCCTCACCGTGAGTTTTCAAAGCACAAAAGCCGCGATGAGCAGTCCGATTAAGGCTTTAAAACAGGAGTGATTTCTGTTATTAACCGCAAAGGGCGCTGAGTTTCGCAAAGTTTAAATTGGAGCGCAATCGCTAGGTTGCACCGAGTGATGATAAGTGTTTTGGATTGAAGTCAACTTAAACCAGTCACTCGGCAAAGCCAATCGACTGAACTCATCTATGAACAAATGATTAGGCGAAGCAATCACAATTTTCCTTTGGGGTACGGTCTGACCTTCGGTACCGACCGTTTACGCAAGGAGCTATTCTATGGTCGGCACCGAAGGTCAGACCATGTATATCAATCTTAAGACTTACTCTATTATCGTCCTAAAAGTCAAATTTACCCTTGGGGCATTTACCTTTGTAGTGGGTGGTAAGCGATGAAGTCAATGGCTTTGAGTAGCACCTTTCATGACCAATGGACTTCGCTAGGTTGCACCGAGTGACTGTTTTGAGACTGCTTCGATTGATGGCTCTTTGAACAATGCTAGTTATGAGCAGTCACTAACAAGCTAAGTCATGCTGTAAGCATCCTTTCCAGTAACACAGAAGGAGGGTGTTTTGTCTTGTGAAACGTGAAAAGACCTCTACGAGGTGACTGTAATAGTAGGCTTAGCTCGATATATGACTGCTTCGTGCCTCGCAGTGACGGTTCTGGGCATTGACTGTTTGAACAGTCATGCTGCTCCGAAGCTTCGGAAGGGTTTCAGCATCCTTCAAATTACTGGAGAACTAATTGGGGTTTTAATGAGTTAAAACTGACAGAGTCCTAGCGTTCATATTGGTTCACAGGTTCTGCCTAATACGGATAGATCGGAGAACCTACGACAGTGGTTATCAATCTTTAGGGGCTGGTGTTTCAATTCGTTTAAATTTCCAAGAGCAGCCTTCGCCACAAGAAAATTCCTTTGGAGAAATGACTAAGTGACCTTCTGAATCAATACCATAATAATAGGCAATAGCCAATTGTTTGTCCTCACAGCTTAGGTGCATAGTTAGTTCTCTACTTTTTTCACCTTTGGTAGTCTCAAATGAGCCCTCTATTTGGTCAATAGCACATCCTAAAGAATGAAATGTAGATGTTAGGGTTGAATCTGTTTTGAAGGTAATAAAGGAGCCGTCCTCTACAGTTCTGTAAGGCTGAAGCGAACCCCCATCATATACCTCTACTAGCTGCCATGTTCCAGAAATAGAAGTATCTATTGGCCCATCATCCTGATTATTGCAGGATGTAACCAAAGTGGTTATCATAAACACGAATAGGAGCTTCATATAATGCGATTTACTTAATGATAACATGATAGGCTTATGATGTGTTTCCATTGCGAACTCGAAGAATGTAATTTCTGCTGTCCCATTTAGACACATCAATTTTTAAAAAGGCTGTAAGGCTTCCTGAAAGTATTTTTTCGAATCGGTCATTTATTCCTTCAGATCAGAAATTTTGTTTTAAACACCCAATTGTTACGCGCAACCGAGTGACTGGTTTGAGACTGCTTCGTGCCTCGCAGTGACGGTTCTGGGCATTGACTGTTTGAACAGTCATACTGCTTCGAAGCTTCGGAGAGTTTCAGCATCCTTCAAATTACTGGAGAACTAATTGGGTCCTTGTTGAATTAAAACGGACGGAGTCCTAGCTTCCATATTGGGTCACAGGTTCGGAGAACCTATGGCTAGGACCATTTTGGCATTTTTAATAATACAATAAGAGGATGTTTAACGGAGTAATGACTAACCCAGAGCCTATATAAATCAAGACATTCTGATATAGTTTTAGAGCCGTTAACCTTTTCATTCCACGGAAAAGAAGGATGAAAACCCAAGCATAGACTATCAGTGTTAATAAAGCTATTGGAAGGTATATTATTGCAATATAAGGAAGGATAGACTGAACAAACTCTGTTTCAAAATAATTGGCAAGAGTTATTCGAATTAGGTAGATAAACCCCGGGATTATATATGGTAAGAATGAAATTTGGAAGAGCTTAATAAGCAATGAGTACTTAATATCGAGATTCATAAACCGAAGAATATGCTTCATTATGAAAGTGCTCCCAAAGCCAAAAATTAATCCGTATAAAAACGATATTATGAGATAGGAGATTAACATTACAAAGAGTGTCATCATGCTTCCTCCTTGCTCAAGAAATGAGTCCTTAAATAATATAGGAACCATTACTGCTCCAAAAGATGAAAAAGATATAAGGACTAAAAACCATCTTGGTTTGCTATTCAATCTTTTGTCAAGTATCCGATCTGCGTATTGATAGATTTTATTCATAAACTGCGTAGGTAGTGTTTATTAACACCAACGTTGTGTTTCGCTCACTCTTAAAGTTAACCGTTTAGTGATAAACTGTCTAATGCTTAGTAGCTAAAGTCTAACTTCTAAACTTCAAACTCAGCCAGCCCAACCGTCTCTATCCAAACTACGGTATTGAATGGCTCCGGCCATTACCCATATCGTTCGATTATCAACGTTGAATCATCTTGGCATAAAGTAAAGTTGATAGCCCAACTTAAGTTTTGGTTAAAGAAAATAATGATTGTATCACCATTTTGGTCCGCTTGGTCAACCGATAAATAGGTGGTGATAAATTTTAGAAAATTGGAATTTTCGTCTAAGGTTCCAATTCCCACGTAGTCATTAATTGCTTGGTCTATAACGTTGATCTTGAGCCAAACAAGTTTTGCACCATAGTCTTTGAGTTGTTCTTTCAAAAAATTGGCAATTGGGTAAAAGTCTTCTGATAAGAGTTGAATATCCATTAAATCATCGGATTGAAGATTAACAGGATAGACCAATCTCTGAACCAATGAACCAACACGGTCTAATTCAATACCACATTCGTCTATGATGAAGTTGGTTCTTATGCTGTTCAAGTGAAGATTAAAGTCTAGCCCTAATGACATGTTTTTATTTATTTCGTCTCTTTAGTTTTTGGCATAAGTTTAAAATTCCCAAAGCCAAAACTCCTGAAAAAGCAAAGTCAATTACTAAATACCCTATATGCGTTTCATAATAGTTTTCAGGAATTGGAAACCTCCTACCACCTAGTGTTTTATGAAAAGTAAATGGAAAACCATAAGTGTCATTACCATCAAATGGTGTTTCTATTTTCATTGTTATAAGTGTGATAAGAATGAAAATTAAAAAAGTCAATCCCAATATCTTTATCCAGTTTTTCATAATCACACTTGATATTGGCTAATGGTGAATATTAAAAGACATAAATCTAACTTCTAAACTATAAACCCTAAACTTCAAACTCAGCCAGCCCAGCCATCTCTATCCAAGCTGCGGTATTGAATGGCTTCGGCCAGGTGCTCAATTTTGATTTCTTCGCTGCCAGCTAAATCGGCAATGGTGCGGCTTACTTTTAGGATTCTATCGTAGGCACGGGCAGAAAGCCCCAAACGTTCCATGGCGGTTTTTAACAGCTTTCTTCCTGCTTCGTTTATCTGGCAAATGTCTTTTACCATTTGCGAAGGCATCATGGCATTGGAATGTAGGCCGTGATCTTTGAGTCGGGCAGTTTGAATAGCGCGGGCTTTGATTACCCTTTCACGAATGGCGGCACTGTCTTCGGCCTTTCGATTTTCCGTCATTTGATCGAAAGAAACTGGCGTTACTTCTACATGTAAGTCAATGCGGTCCAGCAATGGGCCACTGATTTTATTGAGGTAGCGCTGCACTTGTCCCGAACCACAAACGCAGTCTTTTTCTGGATGATTATAATAGCCACAAGGACAGGGGTTCATGCTGGCAATCAGCATAAAATTGGAAGGGAAATCAACAGAAAGCTTCGCGCGAGAAATGGTCACTTTGCGCTCTTCCAAGGGCTGACGCATTACTTCTAAAACTGTGCGTTTAAATTCAGGCAATTCGTCTAAAAAAAGCACGCCATTGTGTGCCAATGAAATTTCTCCTGGTTGCGGATTTCCACCGCCTCCTACCAAGGCCACATCGCTTACGGTGTGGTGCGGAGAGCGGAACGGTCTTTTTGTGACCAAGTCGCCATTGACACTCAACTTACCTGCCACAGAATGGATTTTGGTGGTTTCTAGCGCTTCATGCAAACTCAATGGAGGAAGAATGGACGGAAGCCTTTTCGCCAACATGGTTTTTCCTGCACCGGGAGGGCCAATCATAATTACATTGTGGCCACCCGCTGCTGCAATTTCTAAAGCACGTTTGATATTTTCTTGCCCTTGAACATTTGAAAAATCAGCTTCATAATCATTCAAGTGCGTAAAGAACTTGTCGCGGGTATCGTACTCTAGAGGCTCAATATGTCGCTTTCCTTCTAAAAATTCGATGGCTTCAATCAGGTTGCCGACTGGAATAACATCTAGGTCGTTGACGATGGCTGCTTCATTCGCATTTTCGATAGGAAGGATGAAACCTTTAAACCCATTATTTCTGGCCTCAATGGCAATGGGCAACACGCCCTTGATCGGCCGAAGATTTCCATCCAAGGCCATTTCGCCCATAATGATGTACTTCTCAAGCTCTGGGGCATTGATTTGGTTGGAAGCATTCAGCACACCCAAGGCGATGGGCAAATCATAGGCAGAACCTTCCTTTTTAATATCGGCTGGCGCCATATTTACCACCACTTTTTGGCGTGGCATGCGGTAATCAAAATGCTTGAAGGCTGATTCTATTCGGTGTTCACTTTCTTTCACAGCGCTATCGGGCAAACCACTGAGCCAGAACTTAATGCCCTGCACAATGTTCACTTCAATGGTGATGATTCTTGCGTCAACACCATATACAGCCGCCCCGTAGCCTTTACTCA
>CAXBPM010000288.1:0-4873 GCA_963977345.1 uncultured Roseivirga sp. | reverse complement strand
GATGTAGAAGACATGGCTGCTGAAAAGATGACAGCAAATAGTAACCCCACGACACCAATAGGCATGTTCTTCTGAACAAAATCCATAAAAATATAATCGGTATCCTTGGTTTCAGCTCCTTCTACGGCCTCTCCAACGAGCTTAATAGCCCTATTCCTGACTGTGTCAGATTCAACCTGAAGTCCATTAACGACAAGCTTAGCCTCTTCTATATCACGCTCATCCCCTGACCTTACCGCTTCATTGAGTCCCTCAACTGCAGCGAGCTTTTCTGTAAATATTTCAGAGTATTCATCTTCTATAGCCCTAAAATCATCAGCCCTATCAGTTTCGTAAACTTGCTGTTTCAGCGTTTCGTTAAAAAATATTGGGGGTTGATTATATTGATAAAACACAAACACCATTACTCCTATAAAAAGAATTATAAACTGCATTGGCACTTTTAACAGACCGTTCATCATTAGACCCAACCTGCTTTCTGACAAAGACTTACCAGACAAATAACGTTGCACTTGAGATTGATCGGTTCCGAAATAAGACAAGAAGAGAAAAACAGCACCAGTCATTCCTGACCAAAAACTGTACTTATTTTTGAGGTCAAATGAAAAATCAACCACGTTGAGTTTACCCATTTTACCAGCTACACTGAGTGCATCATTCATGCTCACTCCCGAAGGCAGTGAGTTCAACACCAAAATACCGGCTAGGATCATTCCTCCCATCATTACTGCCATTTGCGTCTTTTGGGTTTGTGTAACAGCCTTGGTTCCTCCGGACACTGTGTAAATAATTACTAAAACACCTATGATGATATTCGTTGCTCTTAGGTCCCAATCGAGCAGTGATGATAGAATAATTGATGGTGCATAGATCGTTATCCCGGCTGCAAGGCCACGTTGTACTAAAAAGATAAAGGCCGCAAGCATACGGGTCTTCATATCGAAACGTGTTTCAAGGTATTCGTAAGCAGTATATACTTTGAGCTTATAATAAATCGGTAAAAAGAACACCGAAATGATAATCATGGCAACTGGAAGGCCAAAATAGAATTGTATAAAGCCCATACCCTCTGTATAAGCTTGGCCAGGGGTAGAAAGAAAGGTGATGGCACTGGCTTGAGTGGCCATGATTGAAAGGCCAATGGCCCACCATTTCACATCGTCACCACCACGTAAATAACTATTAATATTATTGTCGCCACGGGTTTTCCAAACACCATAAACTACAATAGAAATCAATGTGCCGAAAAGCACTACCCAGTCAATCCAACTCATGCGTATGCGATTGTAAACCAATAAAACAATAGAATTAATACAGCCAATGTACCCATCAGTAACCAGTACATTCCAGACCACTTCTTAAAAAATGGAGGTTTAGCATCCCTCGCTTCTTGTTCTGTTTGCGCGCTCATTAGCGTTTCTTTTCGATTTGATTAAGCTTTGTATTCTTTGGTTTCTCGTTTCCAAGAGAAATCATATTACTAAAAATTCTAAAGGCTCCAGGAACACCTGCTGGTAATTCTCTGAACCATGAGTAGCCAGTATACACAAAATAGCCTTCTCCATATTGACCTACAATCAAGCCACCGTCATTTGGTTTATCGCCCGGATCATTGCTGGAAAGGATTGCAGTATATTTTTCGTCCCATTGGTTAGGGAAATAAAGTCCTCGCTCCTGCACCCAACCTTCAAAATCTTTTTCGGTAATCTTATTCGGTCCATTGATCAAAGGATGGTCAGGCGCTAAAATTCTCACTTTAGCGTCTTCAACCGTTACCCTGTCTCTTGAGATTTGAAAAGGATAAGGCCCAATCTCTGGCTGATCCCTCATGCTCGTATTGTATTGGACAATCACGGTACCGCCTTGCTTTACATAGGCCATTAAATCGGGTTGAATAAATGGCATTCTGTCTACAGTATTATAAGCACGCACGCCAATAATCACAGCATCAAAATCAGCTAAGCTTTCGGCTGTTATCGTGTTCGGATCAAGAATGGATACTGTATAACCAATTTGTGTCAAGCTTTCTGGAACAGCATCACCTGAACCCATAATGTAGCCCACGTACTGACCTTTTCTTTCCAAATTTAGACGCACCACTTTGGCAGTACTTTCTGGGAAAATCGTTTGTCGAGGAATGTGCTTGTAGTCAATCACTTTCAAACCTTGGTGATATGATTTACCATTGTAAGTCACTTTTGCGGTTACCTGACCTTCTTGCTGTGTTGTTGGAGGCAATACCTGAAACTTGAATCGTGCTTCTTCTTGCTTTCCTTTCAGGTTATAGTCAAAGTTCTCTGGACTTGATTTCCAGCCCGAAGGCAAATTCAAGCTTACTTTTCCTGAGACATTATTGGCACCAGCTTTCACCACCACGTTTACTTCTTTGGTTGAGTTATCGGCAAACACCAATACGCTTTCAGCAATGTTCACATAGACTGGTGGAGTAATCACAAATGGCCTGTACACTTCTCCGTCTACCCTATCATTCTCCTTGTACACTACAGATGACGCATAAGAAAACGGCTTTCCATTAATAGTAAGGTTAAAAGTAGCATTGAGTAGATCTGGGTTTTGAGCAAGTCCAATCAATGCTTGATCATCTACCCTATACATTCCTACAGTTCCTTCTTCGCGAAGCCAGTAAGGCTCTGAGTCAGGAAGTTCAGGCAGGGTAAATTCTAAATTCTTTCTGAAAGACTGATTATTGACCAAAGGCTGAGTGATTGTGGCTTTCTCTTTTAGCTCAGGGAAATCAATTGAATTGAGCGAAACCTTAACATCTGAACGGTTAATGGCTTCAACACTAATTCTTAGTTTCTCTCCGCTTACTTTGGTTTCTTCGTCAGCAACTACCTCTAAATAAAGTCCGAGCACCGACTTGATGACCAAATCCAGTTCTTCTAACTTCACTTTCTTCCAATAGTCATCTTCGATTGTCACCAGTTTCTCACGAGCCTGCAATAAATCGTCTATGATTACGGAAGGATTGCTGAGGTTATAGTTCTTATTCGCTTTAGCGAGTAAAGCGCCTATTTCTGCTCCACCCTTTACTCTAGACCAGGTGGAGTTAATGTTTTCGAAAATATCAGTTTTAGGCTTTTCACCCTTCCAATACATCACCACTTCTTTGCTTTCGCCTCTTCTTCCAGTACTTCCAAAACCCTGAGATTTATGTTCGCTACGGCCTAAGGATGAAATTTCGTCATATGAAAGCCCTAAAAGTGGATTGTAGGCTCCAAAATCAACAGTAATATAACCAGGGGTACCATCAAACTCTTCTCCATCATTTCTACCGCCAAAGTTGTAGCCATTCCAATAGAGTGTTTTTGGTTGCCAAGGCTGAACATACTTCAATTGCTCAGGGTATTTGGTAGGGTCGTTGGCCAAATCAAAAGCCTGCATGGCCAAGCGGGCCGAAGCCGTGTGATGACCGTGCATACTTCCGCTCGGTACTAAAGTGGTATCGAAGCGCGTAATGATAATATCTGGGCGAAAACGCCTGATGTTCCAAACCACATCGGCCAAAGCATCATCCTTGTCCCATACATTTAATGTTTCGTTCGGATCTTTCGAAAAGCCAAAGTCATTGGCGCGAGTAAAAAATTGCTCTCCGCCATCTCTTCTTCTGGCGGCCAATAACTCCTGAGTTCTGATTATCCCCAAATACTCACGAATTTCGGTACCGATTAAGTTTTGTCCACCATCGCCACGCGTCATGGCCAAATAAGCGGTCCGCATATTCTTTTCATTGGCCATGTAGGCAATCAAGCGAGTGTTTTCGTCATCGGGGTGAGCCGCCAAGTAAAGCACCGAGCCCAGTACTTCCAGTTTATTGAGGGCTTGTTTTATTTCAGCGGCATCCAGTTTTTTGGGTGCCTGCGCTTTGGTTACTGTTGAAAATACAGTAAGCAGAATGCTGAAGAGCATTAGTTTAGAAAAGTGTTTCATTTTGGTCTTGATGAGTAATCTGGCTAGTAACGGGTTCTAAGTTATCAGGTTCTATTGATTATCCGAGTGGCAATTCTGTTAACGGGGCATATTTTATCGGTTTAAGAGAGAAATGTCGAACAAACGACTTGTTCTCCAATTCTACCTCCGAATATTCCTTTTCAGACCTTTTTTGATTTCATTCCCATTCTTGAGCATTATCAATTAGATTTGCAGACAATTCATGAACAAGCAAAAGTCACTTTTACTGATCCTCGTTTTAGCCGTTGCGGTATGCTATGCCAACATTAGCGGTTTGGATGTTTACGCATTAGATGAAGCCAAAAATGCAGAAGCGGCCAGAGAGATGTTTGAAAGTGGTGACTATGTGGTTCCTTATTACAACTACCAACTCCGCACCGACAAGCCACCGCTTCATTATTACTTTATGGCTGCGGGCTATGCTATTTTTGGAGTAACCGAGTTTGGTGCACGCTTCTTTTCTTCCTTAATGGGCGTTTTCACCATCATGATTACCTTTTTATTTGCTAGAAAGCATTTTGGAGAAAAAGCAGGGCTGAATGCTGCCTTGGTACTTATTTCTTCAATTCATTTGGCACTGCAGTTCCATATGTCCGTGCCCGACCCCTACTTGGTGTTCTTTATGACTTGGGCGTTTTATTCGTTTTACGAAGCCTATAAAACCAATAACAAATGGCAACTGCTTTCTTTCTACTTCGCCATTGGCTGCGGTGTGCTCACCAAAGGCCCTGTGGCGATAGGATTACCGGGCTTGGCGGCTCTCATCTTCCTTTTCACCCAAAGGGACTTTAAATGGAAAACGATTTGGCGCTTACAGCCTTTTGGAGGTTTGTTGCTGGCCTTATTGATTTCTGTGCCTTGGTTTTATGCCGTGCATATTCAAACTGATGGTGCTTGGACA
>CAXBPM010000287.1:0-4887 GCA_963977345.1 uncultured Roseivirga sp. | reverse complement strand
CTATAAGACCTTCACTCCCCTCTTCAAACTGCATTATTTCTACGGCTTCAATGGCCGAAGCTAATTTCACCTCTTCTGCATCAAGGTCGATGGGGATCGATTTAAAATCGTCAGAAGGAATGTTTGTTTCATTTGACGATTGACTTTCTTGTCCTGCTGAGCAGGAGCTGAGCAGGACAGATATTGCGAAAACATATATGGTATACTTCATGGATTTACATTAAGAATTATGGCTTTATAAGATTGACTAAAAATTGAGTGACAAAAAATCACATCGGATTGATTGTTTTTGAAAAGCCCGAGAGCGGGCCAATAAACAAGGCGTCTGATATATTATTCAGCGGGCGCTTTATTGGCCTGCGCCCTTAGAACAAAATAAATGAGTAATGACAAAGCGTAGATCATCAGTCCGTAGATAGTCGGGATGAAAGTGAGTTTCAAACCTCCAGCCAATACAGCAGGAGAAACATCTCCTGCCGCTTCAATGGCCTGAAATGCACCTGTCAAATCAAGAGCGCTGGCGAGTATGCCTATAATAAGGGCAAATAAACCAACCTCTTTTATAAGGCTTATCTTTCGATGTGAATTCTCATTCACCTGATTGGCTAAAACGTTTTTAGCACTAAAAACCGACATAACGATCATGATTACGGCAACGGTCGTTTGTATGCCCATGAACAACTTACTTCCTAAAAAAAATAACTCTAGCATAATTTGAATATTTAAGGGTTAAAACTTGCTTTCAAAGCTATTAAGGAAGCTCTACAATGTGTAAGTCATATCCATCTGTATACCTGTCGTTAGTCGATATTTGGGTTAAAATAGTAAGAAAGTAGCGGAATTAGTTAAGGTTTTACTTAATCTTGGATAATGATTAAGCATTATCGTCAAGTCATATTCTGGGTATTTGTATTTGCTTTTTTAAACATCTTGTTTGGTTTGAAATGGAGTAATTATCTCGATTCCTTTTACTTCACCTCCATGCTTATGCCAGTAGCAATTGCTACTTCCTATTTTTTCAACCTGTTTCTTGTGCCTCGGTACCTCGAAACCAAAAAGCACTTTTGGTTTGTACTCTATACTTTTTACACGGTTGTGGGCTCTGTTTTTTTAACTGGGGTAATTGCCATGGGGGCATTTATTTTTCTAACTGACTTCGATAAGAATCGGATGAGCCCAATTGCTGGTGATGTAATGCAGCTAGGAGTCATTATTTATTTTATTGTGATTTTATTCTCTTTCATACGGGTATATCGATCAAACCTTAAACGTGAAGCCAGAATTACTGCTTTGGAAGCAGCAAATCAGAAAAACCTATTGCAGACCATCACAGTAAGGTCAAATCGGGAAGCCGTTTCAATTGCCATTGATGATATTCTCTATGTAGAAAGCCTTGCCGACTATGTCAAAATCAACACCGATGCTGGAGTGGTCATTACCAAGGAAAAGATAAGTGGCTTAGAGAAAATGCTTCCAGAATGGTTTATTCGAATTCACCGTTCATTTCTGGTGAACAAAAATAAAGTGGAAGCCTTCGGCCACGATTATGTTAAAGTTCAAGCTCAACAAATCCCTATTGGAAGAAAATACAAGAAAGAAGCCTTAGAAAGAATAAATAACGAAAAGGAATTGACGGCTTAAACGTGTCAGGTTTTCAAAACCTGACACGCTTTTCTTAGCAGTGACAGTGTTTACTCTTCAACTTTCACCCCTCGCCAAAAAGCCACATAGTTCTTTATGCCTTTGGCCATCTCTTTAGTTTCTGGGTAGAACCAAGCCGCATCTGGATTTTCACTACCATTTACTTCAATGTTGTAATAACTGGCAACCCCTTTCCATGGGCAGGTGGTGTGCGTGTCCGTTTGGGTAAAGTATTCTTTCTTGATTGAATCGTGGGGGAAATAATGGTTTCCTTCAATCACAATGGTGTCGTTACTTTCTGCAATTACTTCTTCGTTCCAAATGGCTTTCATAGGCTCTAAATTAAAATTGAGGTAAGCTTTTCCAGTTTTAGGAAGCTTACCTCAATTTAACCCAGCATAGCGTCTGCTGGTTCAAAGTTTATTCATCAAATGTCGGGGAGTGAACAATCGCCCAAACCCAATCATATAGATTTAGCCTTTCAGTTTGGCTTCCTCTCTTTCAATTTCTGCTTCTAACTCTCTTTCATGATATACAGCTTGCTCTACCGCATTGGCCACCACATCGGCCAAAGAACTGTCTAGCGCAGAAGGAATCACCTGATCTTTGGTTGGATGCTCAACACTATTTGCAATGGCAAAGGCAGCCGCTAATTTCATTTCGGTACTGATGGTTTTAGCACGCGCCTTTAACGCGCCTTTGAAAATACCAGGGAAAGCCAAAACGTTGTTGATTTGGTTAGGATAATCACTTCTACCTGTGCCTACAATGGCGGCTCCGCCTTTAAAAGCTTCTTCTGGGTGAATTTCAGGCTCAGGATTAGCCATGGCAAAAATGATAGGGTCTTTGGCCATGTTCTGAATGTCTTCTTTGGTAAGAATATCTCCCTTGCTCACACCAATAAATACATCGGCTCCCTTAATGATCTCATGAATATCACCTTCAACATCTTGGAAGTTGGAGTATTTCAAAAGTTCAGTTTTGGCTGAGTTAAGTTCGTGTCTTCTTCTGTGAATAGCACCTTGGCTATCGGCAACAATCAGTTGTTTAATCGAAACACAAAGTTCAGATTCTACATTATAGCAACGCAAAAGCTTGGCAATTGCAATTCCCGCAGCACCAGCTCCGTTAATCACCACCTTCATGTCCTCCACTTTTTTACCCACCACTTTAGCGGCATTAATTAAAGCAGCAAGGGTTACAATAGCAGTTCCATGTTGGTCATCATGAAAAACAGGAATACCAAGGTCCTGTAACCTCTCTTCAATAATAAAGCTTTCTGGCGCTTTAATGTCTTCAAGGTTAATACCTCCAAAAACTGGCGCTATTCTTCTGATGGTTTCTATGATTTCGTCTGTATCAGTGCAGTCCAGACAAATTGGAAATGCATTTATTCCTGCAAATTTTTTGAAGAGCATGGCTTTTCCTTCCATTACAGGAAGCGATGCCAATGCGCCAATATTACCTAAGCCTAAAACGGCTGTTCCATTAGTGACTACGGCAATAGTATTGCCTTTAATGGTCATGTCGTAAGCCAACTCTGGATTTTTCTCTATTTCTAAACAAGGTTGAGCAACTCCTGGAGAGTAAAGCAAAGAAAGATCTTCCTTGCTGTTTACATCCATTTTATTCGTGATTTCGATTTTACCTTTAAGGTCGTTATGTAGGGTGATGGATTTTTTATAAACTTCTTTCATATTCGTATTTCCGCTTTTTCAATTGTTTACCCCCATTGAGTAAACGGCCGTAAAGTTAGGGATATCATCGCTATTAGCAGCCAAATATTCTTCTTCTAATTTGTTAAATATTGGCCGCTGTCGATTGTGAATACACCTTATTTGGGCTTTACGTTTGGGCGAGTACACTACGTTTTAGAGATAAGATCAGTTCAAAACATGACGTACATCATTAAAAATATCTAACCATTTTCGGTAATTCATGGTTGATAATAAGTAATCACTAAATAGCTAAAGCCATGAAAACCATTCTCGTACCTATAGATTTCTCGGAACAATCTAAACATGCCTTAAACTTTGCTGCTCAGCTGGCCAGAAAAGGTAAACTTCAAATTCAAGCCGTTAACATTATTGAAGGGCCTCAGAACCATACTTTTAATACCATGGGCGATGGTTTTGCCAATGAGTCGGAAGATTATTTTTTCCTGAAACAGCTACTTGAGAAGACCAAAGAAAACATGTCGAACCTAATAGGGAGTGATGCTTATTCAGGAGTTGATATTTCTGGATCTGTGGAGATTGGGAATCCGTACCAAAGTATTTCAAAAGCCGTTGCCGACCATGCGGCTGATTTAGTTGTGATGGGTTCTAAAGGTTCGAGCGGTATTGACGAAGTTTTAATCGGGTCGAATACTGAGAAAGTAGTGCGCCATGCTAAATGTCCAGTGATCACGATCAAGTCAGAGGTGAAACTACATGCCATTCAGAATATAGTATTGGCTACAAACCTGCATGAAGAGCAATCAAGGCTGATTGAGGAGCTTAAAAAACTGCAAGCATTAACGGGGGCAAAATTACACTTGGTGAAAATCAACACCACCAATGATTTTCATACACAACGTCAAATGCAAGATGAGTTTGTGAGGTATATCAACGACCACCAGTTGGCCAATGTGCATACCGCAATTTATAATGAGACTTCTGAAGAAGAAGGGATTTTGGCCTATGCCGAAGACGTTAATGCAGATATGATTGCCATTGGCACACACGGCCGAACTGGCTTACTACATTTATTGAGCGGAAGTATTGCGGAAGATTTGGTGAATCACTCTCAAATTCCGGTATGGACGCTCTCTAGAAAAAAATAAGGATCGACTGATTCAAAATCAGAATTTCAATACATAAAGCCCGAAATTGCTCGGGCTTTCTTATTTTTGAAAATGGCCAAGAAAAGTAATCGAGATAAGGGACGTTCTGGTGTGGTTTATTCTACCAGCGATGACTTCCAATACGAGTATGACAATGACTCCGCCCAAGAAACACTAGAGATCGGTGCTCAAAAGTTGAAGGTGATGTTAGACAAAAAAAGCCGTGGAGGTAAGCAAGTAACCCTTGTGGAAGGCTTTGTTGGTACCGATGACGATTTGAAAGAACTGGGCAAACTACTCAAACAAAAATGTGGCGTAGGCGGATCGGCCAAAGATGGCGAGATTCTAATCCAAGGAGACTTTAGAGATAAAATACTCCAGTTGCTCCAATCGGAAGGTTACAATGTCAAAAGGGTAGGAGG
>CAXBPM010000286.1:0-4905 GCA_963977345.1 uncultured Roseivirga sp. | reverse complement strand
ATACCCAGTTTAATCTTAAGCTTTACTATGTTGGAATGCTCTATAATCAGGTTTTTCCCGGTGGAATTGGGGGAGATGGGTATAAAGTATACTTACTCAACAAACAATATAAAACCCCGCTGAAAGGCTTGATTGCAGCTACACTGCTTGACCGAATCAGCGGAGTAGTGGCACTGGGTTTTCTGGCTTTTCTTTTAGCGCTTGTTGGCGGAGAAGCCTATGGCCTTTTGGAAGGTTACGGTTTTCTGATTTGGGTAGGCCTGATCATCGCTTACCCATGTTATTACGTTCTAGTACGATTCGTTTTCCCAACTTTTAAAAAGGTAAACCACATTACTAACCTACAATCGTTAGGTTCGCAAATACTGCAAGTGCTGTGTGCCTACCTTATGCTGAAAAGCCTTGGGGTGACTGATGGCTATTTGGACTACTTCACATTATTCTTAGCTTCGTCTGTTGCCGCAGCATTCCCTATTTCGTTACCAGGTGGACTGGGCGTTAGAGAAGGGGTGATGGTTTTAGGTGCTGATCTCTTTATTTTAGATCAAAATGCAGCAATGGCTTTTGCCTCGTTATTTTTCCTAATTACACTGTTCAGCTCATTAATTGGGCTGGTTTACTTGCGTCAGGTCAAATCTGTTGAGGCAAAAAGCAAAAGCATTTAGTAATTCAAAACCATCACAGTGGCTTTTCCTACCGTGTCAACAGTAACAATAAAGATTTTGCTGTATTCGCTTTCATCCAATTGTTTGAATTTCTCTTCACCCAAAAGGTAGTTGGCTAGCCCTGGAACCGTGTTAGAATGGCCAGATACTAATATTGTCTTTCCTTGGTAGCTCTTCAAAGCCTCATCCGCAAATGTGTTTTCACTAGGGTTGTATTCTTGAATTTCAAATCCAAGCTCAGAGGCAAGGGGAGCTACTGTTTCTCTAGTTCTTTTATAAGGCGAAGAATAAATGGCCGCAACTTCAGCCGAAGACAACATGTTATGGAGTTTTTCAGCCCTTAGGTTGCCTTCTTCATTCAATGAAGGATTTCTAGGATCATCAGTGCCTTTTTCGGCATGGCGCACAAGAATAAAGGTGGTAGAAGGGACGTCAACTACTTCAGCAGGTGGAGGCGTGCAGCCTAAAAAGCAAAAAGAGAATAAGGCAACGAATAAAAAGTTTTTCATGGTCTAAAAATTAATTCAGGCCAATATAGAAAAAGTTTTTTAGCGTTTTGTAAAGGAAACTATTCATCGGCAAGGTCATCAATCTCAAGGGCTTCTAGAATATCAGCCATTTCATCAAAGTCTTTGTAGCCTGGTCTAATTTCATTTCCACCCTGAATGGAAATTCCTTTTAAGTCGCTTTTGGCCAATTCGGTCACGGTTTCAGCATCAAAGCCCGAAGCCAATACCATAGGGATATCTTTGGCCAAGCCCATTAAAACACCCTCTTCAATTTCAGAAGCATCGAGGAGCACGTAAGCCAATTGTTGTGTAGAAGCTTCCCAAGCCTTTCTTACCGATTCAACATCATGGGACAAAAAGCTAACCGGTAAACCTGTTTCCAAGGCTTCTCTGATTTGACCAATATTTTCTATCTGAATGGCATCTAGCTGATAACCTTCAATAAGCGTTTTGATAGCAGTGCCCGTGGATGTGATTTCCCCAACATACTCAACACCAGAAAGCCATTCGCTAATTTCTTTAAGTTTCTGGATATCAGTATAATTAGAAGCGCCCTCTTCAATTTCAAATCCAAGCTGATCTACTTCCATTCCCGCACAATAACGAGCATCACTGAGATTATTTATACCGCTTACTTTTACAAAAGTTCTTAATGCCATGCCTATTGAGTTTTTCTATAATCAATTGATTGTTTGAATTCAGAATGCTGGCAAAACTAATAGAATTAATGCTGTTTTGCATACAATTCAGAAGCTTCTGATTAATTTGTCGCAACAGTTTCAGAATTGAGTTTTAAGCATATTTATCAAAGAATCAGATCAAAAATGGCAGTTGAATTAGTGAACGACACGAATTTTGAAAACGAAATTCGCGAAAATGGAAAAGTGATTGTGAAGTATTATGCTGGCTGGTGTGGTAGCTGCAGACTATTCTCACCGAAATTCAAAAGACTTTCAACAGATGAACGCTTTGATGGTATTAGGTTTTTGGATGTTGATGCGGAAGAAAGCCCCATTGCACGTAACCTAGGCAAAGTGTCTAATTTGCCTACTTTCGCCATTTTTAAGAATGGAGAATTGGTAGAAACCATCGCTTCAAATAAGGAAGATCAAGTGGTAGCACTTATTTCAAAATTGAACTGAAATGAAGATTCCAGTAATAAAGAAATTGGTTGAAGAGGTCGCGCTAGAAGATTTAAGGGCTGCAGAAGAGGCTTTGATGGAAGAGCTTAATCCAGCCATAGAAATTAAAGGCGAAGATGAAGGAGAGCAGCTCACACATGTGTTTGCCGCCATCTTTATCTTAGAAAAGATGCAGAGTAGTGATGTTGATTTCAAAACTGCTTTGCGTGAATACACCCAGAAAGTAAGGACATCTATAAGTTAAACCCTTATATTTGTTTGGGCAAAAAATGAAAATGGTAGTGCAATGTTATTTGCAGTACCATTTTTTTATACTGAGCCTGTTGATAATACGTTTGTGTTGAAGTCCTATATTTGTCCTATGTGGAAAAAAGTCTGTCTCTTCTTTTTTGTTGCTATGTTAGCTTTCTCGGCTTGTCAGTCGGGTGAAGATCCAATTCCTGCTTTAGATGCTGACCAAGGAAAGAGTTATTTCTTTATGGTTGAGAATAAATACCGGGAGTACAATGTACGTGAAATCAGATATTCAGCTGTGGACATTAGCGACACACTCATTTATCAACTAAGAGAAGAGGTCCGTGAATCATTTACCAATAGCCAAGGCGAAGAGTCTAGAATCATCCATCGTTTAAGCCGAACGAACGACACGAAACCTTGGGTTTTAGATTCGGTATGGACAGCCAGAATTGAAAAGGACAGGGCTGTTTCTATTGAAAACAATATTTCTGTGGTTAAAATGGTCTTCCCATCGCAAGCAAATCGTGTTTGGGACGGAAACATCTTTAATACTAAAGCAGTCGATCAATTTAAAATATTGAATTTTGGAGTGCTTACTAATATTGCGGTGAATAATGACTTGGAGGTTACCACGACCATGACCATTGAGCAGGAAAATGATGAAGATGGCATTACGTTCAGAAATATTAGAAGAGAGATTTATGCCGACAGTATTGGCTTAATATCTAAGCTTTATAATGTTGTGAAAATTTGTTCTCGGCAAGAATGCTTAGGCGAAGAGAAAATTGAATCAGGAAGATTTTATCGAGAAACCATTTATGCACATGGTTTTATAAATGAATAGGAAAACTAACCTTGTTATAATTCTAATCCTCATTGGTTTTAGGCTCGCTGCCCAAGATCGATACATGGTTTTCTTTACCGACAAACTAAACTCCCCATACTCGATTAATACTCCAAGTCAATTCCTTTCTCAAAGATCAATTCAGAGAAGGGAAAAACAGAGTATTTCTATTATCGAAAATGACCTCCCCGTAAATCAATCCTATGTTGATGCATTGGAAAACATAGGGGTACAAGCAATTCACCGTACCAAATGGATGAATGGCGTTTTGGTTGAAATGGAAACCGCAGAGGTAAATCTAGTGCAGGCCTTAACTTTTGTTGAAAGAATCGAATATGTGGCTCCAGGCCAAATACCACCAGGAGGTGTAGGAGGGAGTGAAGCCAATGGCAAACTAGCTGACGGAGGAGCTGCAGACTTTCAAAACAGCATGCTAGGTATTGATCAAATGCACGATGAGGGCTTTGAAGGACAGGGAATGTTGGTAGGGGTCTTTGATGGCGGCTTTCAGAACATGAGTCAAATTGGGGCGCTGCAACCCTTAATCACTTCTAATAGAATTGTAGTTCAAAAGAACTTCGTGACCAATACTACCAATATTGAAAATAGTGAATCACATGGCACAAGGGTTTTATCCATTCTCGCTGCCAATCAAGCGAATACCTACGTTGGCGCAGCTCCAGCCGCAAACTATATTTTATGTGTAACAGAAGGGGCAGGAGAATACAGGGTAGAAGAATATAATTGGCTTTTTGCAGCAGAAATGGCTGACAGCACTGGGGTAGATGTTATCAATACATCACTGGGCTACAGTGTGTTTGATGATGCTACTATGAGTTATACTTACAGTGATATGGATGGCGAAACAACAGTAATTACCAAGGCCTCGAACATAGCAGCAACGAAAGGGATTGCGCTCATCAATAGTGCAGGAAACGAAGGAAATAAAGTTTGGCATTTCATCACAGCTCCATCCGATAGCAAAAACGTATTGTCCGTTGGAGCAGTAGATGTCGCTGGTTTTAGGGCCAGTTTCAGCAGTTTTGGCCCGTCTGCGGATAATAGAGTAAAACCAGATGTAAGTGCTTTAGGACAAGGAACGGCAGTGATTACGGCTACTGGAAACATTGCATTTCAAAATGGTACTTCATTTTCAGGGCCTGTAATGGCTGGGTTTGCTACTTGTCTTTGGCAAGCCTTTCCAGAGTTGACCAACCTTCAATTGCTGGATTTAATCAGAAGGAGTGCCCATCAGTTCGATACTCCCGATGATGAATTAGGCTATGGTATTCCTAATTACGCAAGGGCCTATGAATTGGCTTTTGTGCCTGAACCGCTCGAAAATCAAGTGCTGATTTACCCTAACCCAACTTCCGACAGTTTTATCAACCTAGTTTTTCCAGATGGCTTTTTAAGCGAATCGGTTAGCGTAAGCTTGGTAGATATGAATGGACAGCAACTCAATAGCTTTCAAATTGAACCGCAGTTGAATAATAACAAAGTTCAGA
>CAXBPM010000285.1:0-4917 GCA_963977345.1 uncultured Roseivirga sp. | reverse complement strand
AGCAGAACTAATTCTGGGTATGCTTTCTGACCAAGTAAATAAGGCCAAGGGCTAAATAGAATCCACCAAACCAAATAAAGGTACTGTCGGTTTCGCAGCAGCTAAAGTAGAAGTACCCAATAGGGATAAAGTAACACAGGGCTGTAAGTAAAAATAGGGGCACGGCTATTTTGTGTGCGGGTTGTGCCTTCAGTTCAAATGTTTTTTCTTCCAAAATGCTATTAAAAAGTAACCGCTTTCCTTTACTGATAGAAGGGCCAAAAGGTTATGCCGCTTTTACGAAAGGGGAATCTGCTTGTTTTTTGGTTGAAATACCTTTTCAGCTTAAAAAAAGAAAACCCCAAAGCCAAAGGCCTTGGGGTTCTGTTCAGCTGTTCTGAGAAAGGAAACTAGTTTCCTCCTTTTTCTTTGGCTTTATCAAAAGCACTTTTGGTGTCACTTCTTGGGAAGCTGTTGTTTTCCGTATTCACATCGGCCAACTCCTTATTTGGGTCAAACACCATGCTGGCCACTTCTTTGTCCTTAGCAAAAATATGAGTCACCTCGCTTTCGCTAAGTCTCCAGATTTCTGCAGGAATTTTCTCAATTTCTTTGCTGCCGTCTTTATAAGTCCATTCAATGATCAGAGGAGTAATTAAGCCTCCCGTGTTTTTGAAAGTAACCTGATAAAGGTTTTTGCCTGCCAATCGCTTTCTGATAGCATCGTTCGGGATTTCACTTCGATATTCATTTCTTACACGGCTATCTGTCAACTCAATTTCTTGAGGGCTAGCATAGAATGGATTGCCTGCGTTTTGCTCGTTACCCAGCGTTCCAGCCTGTGCATTCACCTTCTTTTCAATCTGCTCGTTCTCACCTTTGATTTGAAACCATTTCACATCGCTCACTTCGACCTCTACATTGTCGGTAGTGTAGAACCATCCCTTCCAGAACCAATCCAAGTCAACGCCAGAAGCATCTTCCATGGTACGGAAAAAATCGGCTGGTTTTGGGTGCTTAAATGCCCAGCGTTCTGAATATTCTTTAAACGCAGCATCGAATAATTCGGGGCCCATAACGGTTTCTCTGAGTACTACCAATGCTGCCGATGGCTTAGAATAGGCCTCTGGCCCCAATTGAAGTGACTGCTCTGGGTTTGTCATAATTGGGCGCATAAAATCTTTGCTACCCTTCATATAAAGTACAATGGCGGCTGGTGAGTTGTCAGTGTAAGGCAGGTAATCATAGTATTCGTGCATGGTTCTGTATTCCAAGAATGAATTCAAGCCTTCATCCATCCAAGCCCATTGTCTTTCGTCTGAATTCACAATCATTGGAAAGAAGTTGTGTCCCACTTCGTGAACAATTACAGAAACCATATTGGTAGTGATAAAGTCATCGTAAGTTCCATCAGGGCGCGGACGACCAAAGTTGAAACAGATCATTGGGTATTCCATGCCAATGCTGGCCGCATGTACCGAAATGGCTTTCGGGTATGGGTAGGCGATAGACATGTTGGAGTAAGAAATCAATGTGTTTACGACAGCCTTAGTCGATTCCTTTTCCCAAAGGGGATTACCCTCTTTTGGATAATATGACATGGCCAAAGGCGTGTTGTTTTTTAACTTAACTGCTTGCGCATCCCAGATGAATTTTCTAGAACTGGCAAAGGCAAAATCCCTTACGTTTTCAGCCTTGAATACCCAAGTAGACTGAGTGGTCGCTCTTTTCTTTTCCTTGGCTTCTGCTTCTTTTTGTGTGGTGATGATTACAGGTTTATCAAAACTCTTTTTGGCTTGTTCAAAGCGCTGTAGTTCTGTTTTTGTCAGTACATCTGAAGGGTTTTGTAAAGTACCCGTAGCCGCTATAATGTGATCTGAAGGAGCGGTAATGGATACCTCAAAATCGCCAAAAGTAAGGGCGAACTCTCCAGAGCCTAAGAACTGCTTGTGCTGCCATCCGTTAACATCGTCATATACGGCCATTCTTGGGTAGAATTGAGCAATGGTGTACAAGTAATTGTCATCTTCAACAAAATGCTCGTAACCAGATCTGCCACCAAGTTGTGCCCTATCGTTGACATTATACCACCAAGCCATGTTGAAACTGTAAGAATCTCCAGTTTTTAAAGGTGTTGGTAGCGTGATCTTCATCATGGTGTCATTGATCAGATAAGTCAATGGCTTTCCCTTTGTGTCGGTTACTTTTTCTAGTTTGAAACCACCATCAAAACCTGCATCTATCATAGATGCCGCTCTACTGGTACCTAAGCTGGTAGTATTATCGCTGAGCTGCCCGAAACCATTGGTGAGTGCACCTGTATTGTCGGCTTTTCTCACGTTTTGGTCCAACTGAAGCCAAATGTATTTTAAGGTAGAGGGCGAATTGTTGGTGTAGGTCACCGTTTCAGTACCAAAAATCGTCTGAGTTTTGTCATCTAAAGTTACTGCGATTCTGTAATCGGCTTTTTGCTGCCAGTAGGCTGGTCCAGGCTCTCCTGATCCTGTTCTGTATTCGTTTGGTGTTGGAAGTGTTGTACCCAGCTGTTCGAATTTTGCTCCCCAGTTTTGTTGGGCAAAGCTCATGAGCGGAAAGAGGCACATCAGAAATAAAATTTTCTTTCTCATGGTTTATGGGTTTTATACATCGAAAAGTAACGATTTATAAACCAAGAGTGATAATTATTTAATCTCTTTTTAAGGTTGTGATGGACGATTTGAAAATTTCAGACTTGATGGTTTGCCTTTATGATGAACTGAAGGATTTTTTCTACAACCTTTTGTGAGGAAACAGACATACTTGTTGGGGTTATATGATTTAAAGCATTTTCACAAAATTCAATTTTGCAATTGATTGAAGATTCGGGTTTAGAGCTAATAGCGAATTTCTTTTTTCTTCCCTTTGTTTTGACACCTTGAAAATGGGTGTCTATAAAACTCCCTAAGCGTTTCTGTTCGTAATCGCTCTCTGAGAAAGGAGGGAAGTCACTTTCTTGAGAGGTGCTCCAAGAAGGAAATGATTGTACCGTCTTAATAACCACTTTTGGACTTAAAAGATTTTCAATCTCTACCACAGGCAGTTCTAGGAAGTTTAACTTTAACTCTGATTTTAGTTTGTTTTTTCTCTCCCTATTTTTGTTGAGATCACTATCAACAATTACAAGAGATTTTGAGCAAATGAACCTAACAGCACTTTTTTTACTCAATTCCTTAATGGAGACTTCTTCATTAAAGTCATAGTGTATAATATTGTCCCCCGCTGAGAAAACGAACATGTAATGTTTGCCTTCAACGAAGTCCCTAGCTTTTTCGAGAATCTTTTTCTTTGGGTTTTGAAGATAGGTGGAGATTAGTTTTTGCAGGTATAATTTATCTGTAATGCCCTCGACCCAAATAAGAGAGTTGCTTTGAAAAACTGAGTTGTTGGTTATTCCAAGAGAGGTTAGAATTCTATCATCGCCAAAACTCAGAGTCCTTAAATTGAACTTTGGAAGAACGGAGTGACTATTGGTGTTTTTAGGTATAAGCTTTTCAATTGAAAAAAGAGTGCTGTCTGGACAACTTAACGCGGCCTCCATGATATGATTCGAATGGGTTACTAAAAAGAAGATGAAATTTGGACAGATTTCATTACTGCTATAAATTTCAAGAAGCTTTCTTTGTAATCCTGGGTGGATAAATAATTCAGGTTCTTCGATAACTAAAATGGCATTTTCAAACATGAATAAAGGGAAGGTTAGTATGATAATACTCTGAATTCCTTCACCGAGATTGTGAATCAACTGCTCCCTTTCAATACCTATTTTGATATTTATTAGTGGTTTATGTTCATCTGGGATAATATGGACACTTTGCCCGTCAAAAAAATTAACAGATAGAAAATCTTGAAAGCTACGGAGCTTTTGTTGCCCAGCGAAGTCTGAGTTATTTAAAGTCCGTATTTCCTTATAAAAATTCTGTCCAGTATTAATTATTGTTTCTTTATTAACAAGTGTTAGGTTGGTGGCCTCTGAATTATTCTCTAATAGAGAATAATCATCGTTTACATTTTCTCTAATATCTAAACCGCCTTGGTAGGTTCTTAGGGTTCGAATTGTTGGCGTATAAATTCTCGTTAACGGAGATTGATTAAAGCATCTATTGAAAACCTCTTTGAATTCCTTGACAATTGGCTCGAATTTTTTGTTGATGTCCAATGATTTTTTATCTGAAAGAGGTTCGTCAATGTCATGTTTTGGTAAAGCATTGCTTAGTCCCCAGAAATAGCTTGTGGAAAGTCGATTTAACAATGGTTCAATTTCTCTATGCAGTTGCCTAATATTTGTTGTTTTAGTGATTTCTGTAAATGCTTTATTTAGCATTGAAAGTCTGATTATACCATCGTTATTTTGAAAATAATCTGTATTGAGTCCCTTGAAAATTGCCGTATATCTTTTTTTAAACTCTTTAAGCTTAATGTTTAGATCATGGATTTTGTAGTCTGAAAAATACTCTGATTCGATTTGTGTCTTTAATAGTTCCCTACAGAAGAGACTTTTACCCGAGTTGTTAGGGCCAATGACTACATTGATTTTAGAGATATTATCTATCAGGTTTTGATTTAACTTTATGTTATCGTTGAAGTAGATATCTTCCTTTAACTTAGCAGGAACAGGTAGCCTTCTAAAATAATCAACCAGATGCATTTTGGTGTTTTCGGGATTTGAAGAACTCATTGAATTGATTTAACTCTAAAGTTCATAAATATTTATGCTATGAAGAAATATATTATCTGCACTCTTTTAATTGTTATGTATTTTAATTCATGCTCCAAAGCACAAGAGCCATTCGATGTTCAAGGTCACAGAGGTGCCAGAGGTTTAATGCCTGAAAACTCTATCCCAGCATTTATGAGGGCCTTAAAGGAAGGGGTAACTACTTTGGAACTGGATGTGGTGAT
>CAXBPM010000284.1:0-4947 GCA_963977345.1 uncultured Roseivirga sp. | reverse complement strand
AATACCGTCCTTTTTATGACCAATATTGGTACTACAAGGGGAAGTGTTACTTATTTGACCAATGCATTATTGACCATTGCTGAGGAATTGGATGATGAGATCAAGTCGCTTAACGGCCGCGAAATGGAAATAAGGGAAGCTAGAATTAAATCGCTTACCGAAGATGTTCCTCCGTTGCCAGATTTTAGTCACTTCCACCGCTCATTCCAAGCGGTACCGGGTGTGCCAGGTGGCAACTTACGCGATGCTTACTTCTTAGCGTATGACGAAACCAATTACGAATACATTCCTTTAAAAGAATGCCTTCCATCCATGAAAAATGGAAAGGAATTGGTGGCCTCTTCTTTTGTAATACCATATCCTCCAGGCTTTCCTGTATTGGTGCCGGGGCAAGTGGTGAGTACTGAAATTATAGAGTTTCTGTTAGCGCTTGATGTTTCTGAAATTCACGGTTATAGAGCAGATTTAGGTCTAAGGGTATTCAATAAAAAAGTACTCGACCGACAAAAAACAGGTACAGCACTAGGTGCTATGGGTATTTCAATGAAAAATAAATTATCAAACACAAAATAATCACGATGACCAAGAAGAAAACGAGTATCGAAAAACTAAATGGTATAGCGGATATTAGACGCTACTTCTATAAAAACGAAATACCCATTTACTTCATAAGTGCAACCAACTTCAACTTACTTGGGGCAGACGAATGGATCAAAGGATTCAAGTTTATCTGTCATATTGAGTGTTTTGATGGGCTTCATCCTAATGTTTTTTCTCCCAAAGAAGAAATACCACACGATGAATTCGAAAGTATTGAAGACATCAACAATTACTTATTACAGCACCCTGAAGTGCAGGACTACCTAAAGACAAGGTCCAAAGGCGGAAAAGCAGGCAAGGTGATGTTTTTGATGTTTGATGAGGAAACGGAGAAACTTGCGAAAAAGCAAGGGCTAGAAGTAATGTTCCCTAGTGCTAAAATGCGAACCTTCATGGACAATAAGGTGAATACAAACAGACTGGCTGAAAAGGCAGGTGTTCCTTGTGTTCCTTATGTGCTTTCAAAGGTGAAGAACTACGCTCATTTACAAACCGTATCGAAAGAGCTGGGTAATGATTTAGTAATTCAAACCCCTTTTGGTGATTCCGGTCACACTACTTTCTTTATTTCCAACGAAACCGAATTCGAGAAATATGAAGAGGAAATTGTAAAGGAGAAAGAGGTTAAAATCATGAAGCGTATCAATTGCAAAGGCTCCGCAATCGAAGCCTGTGTTACGCAACATGGAACTATTGTAGCTCCGCTGATGACCGAATTGGTTGGCTTCAAAGAACTGACACCTTACAAAGGCGGTTGGTGTGGGAATGAGATTTACCCTAATGCATTCAGCCCTTCGTTAAGAAGAAAAGCAAAAAAATACACTGAGTTATTCGGAGATCAACTGAGAAAAGAAGGCTATAAAGGCTATTTCGAACTCGACTTTTTGATCGACCAAGACAATGGTGAGATTTACCTAGGTGAACTCAACCCAAGAGTAACTGGAGCAAGTTCGATTACCAATCACGCTGTTTTTGCCTTGGCCGATGCACCTCTTTTCATCTTCCATATTTTGGAATGGATGAATGTGGAGTATAAACTCAACGTTAAGGCGCTCAACGCAAGATGGGCTAGACAAGAAAATGTAGACGGATGGAGTCAGTTGATCATTAAGCACACACAAGACACCATCGAATTCGTAAGCGAAGCTCCAAGGTCTGGTATTTGGAAAATGTTTGATAATGGCCATATCCAATTCGATAGAATGGATACGCACAGAAGAGCTGTGGAAAGCGAACAAGAAGCGTTCTTCTTGAGAATTACGAAAGAAGGAAATTACCTATACGAAGGAGCTGATTTGGGTATTTTGGTAACAAGAGGAAGAATGATGACAGATGATTTTGAACTCACTGATAGAGCGAGAAATTGGATCGATTCAATCAAAGCAAAGTACATTTCTCAGGTTATTGAAGACAAAAGAGAGCAACCTTACCTTATCGGTAGTTTGACTAAATAACCAAAATGCCTAATAAGTTCGATGTGGCGGTACTTGAACTCAAGGAAGTTCACGAAATACCTGGAGCTTGGAGTGATAGTAGTTTTAAAGAAGTACTCAGCTATTTAGAATTTGACGACTTAGAGGCCATTCCTTTAGAAGAGCTAAAGGATATGGCCACTTTAGCGCTCTCTGACTTCTCTCCCGAAGAAGCTGCTATTAAGCTTTTGGAGTTGAGATTAGGGGATAAACTAAATAAAGGGCAGAGACAAAATATAGCGGAAGAGCTTAGGGGAGATAAATTGTGGGAGGAGTACTCCGAGATCAAGTTTCATGAGGAATTATTCAATGTCGCTTGTATGTTATACTGGTCTTTCCCTAGAAAATTTCAAGAACCAGATATTGTTAGAATTAGACTAGGCGTAACTGCCCAAAGTCAAACTGCTCTTAAGGATTTGAAACATCCCACAGCGGCCTTTATTGCAAGATTACTCAATGATGGCATGGATGAGCATAATACCATTTTCAGACTTTTTCATGATAGCCTTGCCTCAACTTCATTTAATGAAGCAGAACATATCATATGGAAGTTTGATACTACAGAATTCGATGAAGTGAGTCAGTCAAATACGATCACGATTTATACTTCATGGAATTGGGTAGATGAATTGAAAGGAGTGAATGAATATGAGTCCTCGGCTTTTTTAGATAAATAATTAATACACGAATGGAATTTAAGAGTATAAACCCTTTTAACAATAAAGAGGTCGGAAGTTACACAGGCTTGACTTCGGAAGAATTAGATCAAAAGCTTAAAATGGCTGAAACAGCATTTCAACCATGGCGAGATACCCCGCTAGAAAAGAGGATAGCCTTGATGAAAAAGGCAGGAGAAGTACTTCGGGCTAATGTAGAAGTCTATGCCGAAATGATTACTCTTGAAATGGGTAAACCCATCAATGAATCAAGAACTGAGGTCAATAAATGTGCATGGGTTTGCGATTACTATGCCGATAATGCGGAAGCATTCTTAGCAAATGAGGTAATTGAAACCGATGCTCAATTGAGTTTTGTTCAGCACGATCCTATTGGTAGCGTACTGGCGATTATGCCTTGGAACTTCCCTTTTTGGCAGGTTTTTAGATTCGCAGCACCAACACTTTTGGCTGGAAATACGGGCTTATTGAAACATGCACCCAATGTATTTGGCAGTGCTAAGCTAATTGAAGAAGTATTTACCAAAGCGGGCTTTCCAAAAGGAGTGTTTCAAAACCTGATTGTACATCACGATCAAACAGAAAAAATCATTGCTCACAAAGCAGTACAAGCAGTGAGCTTAACGGGGAGTGAAAGAGCAGGGTCTGCAGTCGCAGAAATTGCGGGCAGACACATTAAAAAATCCCTATTAGAACTGGGTGGCAACAATGCCTTTATTGTTTGGGACGATGCTGATATTGACAAGACGATTCAGACGGCCCTAGTGGCAAGAATGCTGAATTGCGGACAAAGCTGTATCGCTGCTAAGCGTTTCATTCTAATGGAAGGTATCTATGATGAGTTTGTGGCTAAGTTCACTGAGGCAATCCGACAACTTAAATCGGGAGACCCAGTAAATGAAGACACCAAAGTTGGGCCAATGGCCAGAATCGATTTAGCCGATCAGTTGCAAAAGCAAGTTCGCAGTTCTGTGGAAATGGGGGCCGAATTACTTTTGGGAGGAAACCAAAAAGGCTGTTATCACGAACCAACCGTTTTAGGGAATGTAAAGCCGGGAATGCCAGCCTTCGATGAAGAAACCTTCGGTCCATTGGCAGCCATGATCAAAGCCAAAGACATTGACGATGCTTTTAGGTTGTCTGAATTATCTCCCTTTGGATTGGGTGTTACTGTTTGTACCACCAATGTTAAAAAGGCGGTTGAGATGGCACATAGAGTAAGTGATGGTGCTTACTTTGTTAACGAACTAGTGAAGTCAGATCCACGATTGCCATTTGGTGGCACGAAAAAATCTGGTTACGGCAGAGAGTTGGCCAAAGACGGTATGATGGAATTCACAAATAGAAAGACAGTATATGTGAAGTAGTGTCAGGAAACTGAGCCATATTTTACTTTGAATAGCTACTCGCACTTTGGTGCAGGTAGCTATTTGCATTTACGGGAATTGCCGAAAGGATTTAATTAATTCTCCAGCAATTCAAACTCAGGACAGTCAAGCCTGATTTCTGTATCAATAAGTTCTTTTTGAAGGAATGTGCAAAAATGACTGTCTTCCGTTTTTCTATAAAATTTACAGCCAAAGCATGTTCTCTGAACACTCAATATGCCATTTTGATTGAGTTGAAATATCAGTTTGGTAAGCGTAGCGTAAAGCGTATTGAGACTCTGCTCTTCTTGTTCACTTAGAATCTTTTCTAGTGGTTGTGAGTAGCTATCCAGTGCTTGGATAAGCGTCTGCCCATCTGCCGAAAGAAGCAAGGTGTAGCTTCGGCTATCAACGGATGACGGTTCTTTTTCAATATAACCCTTACTGTTTAGGGCTTTGACGGCATCGCTGATGGTCGGTTTTGTTAGGTTGAACTCCTTGGCCAAATGGCTTACGTTACAAAGCTCTGATTTGTGATGTGCAATGAAAAGCAACACCTGAATTTGGATAGGGCTTAGCCCATACAATTTAGCTTTGTCCCAAAGCAAAGCCTTAAAAGCTTCTGAAATTCTTTCAAGGGCAATAACAATGTTATGGTTCAACTCTTTACTCATAGAAAGACTTGTAAGGCAATTTGTGTAACACCAACAAAGTTAGTCATCCTAATTAACTGGGAAAACTACTCGTCACAATTTTCCATTTCGATAATTGAAAAACCGTTCGTTTCAATTTCTGTTGTTAGTGCTTCTGTTGGTCGTTCTACATGGCAAA
>CAXBPM010000283.1:0-4953 GCA_963977345.1 uncultured Roseivirga sp. | reverse complement strand
TAAAGAACTATATTGAACTTCATAAAATGCGTTATCATAAAAGCATTGACATAGAGTTCAATACTGATATTGATGATGAAGAGACTAAAGTAATGCCTTTAATCTTCATTATTTTATTAGAGAATGCCTTCAAACACGGAGTGGAAAACCTCAGAGAGAATGCCTTTATCAAGATTCGTTTAAACTCAAATAAGGGCGTGGTGGATTTTGAAATAGAGAATAATTTTGATGCTGCCGAGCTTCCAGAGCAAAGCGGAATTGGTTTGAAAAACCTGAAACGCAGACTCGAATTGGCTTATGTTAAAAAGCATGAGCTCATATTTACCAATGAAAATTCAGTTTTCAAGGCTCAACTGCAATTGCGAAAATGATTAAATACCTGATCATAGACGATGAACACATGGCCCATGAAATTATCAAGGGTTACTGTGACATGCTGCCGAATATGTCACTGGTCAGACATTGCTATGATGCTTTAGAAGCCCTCGATTGCATGAGGGAAAACACAGTTGATTTAATTTTTCTGGATTTAAATATGCCCAAATTGAAGGGCTTCGATTTTCTGAAAACACTGACCAATCCACCCAAAGTGATTGTTACGACTGCTTATAAGGAATATGCGCTCGAAGGTTATGAGTTAGAAATTGCTGATTACCTCTTAAAGCCTTTTGGTTTTGAACGCTTTTTAAAGGCGGTGAACAAAGCTACTCAGGTGAAAGCAAGTGTTTCACCAATCACTCCGCAAGCAGAGAATACGCAACCCGAACATCTCTTTCTGTATAGCGATAAGAAACATGTTCAAGTGAAGGTAGCAGATGTGCTCTATATTGAAGCCGCAGGCAATTATGCCAAGGTCGTTTTAAGAGATAACACGCTCTTGGTCAGGGAGAAGATCTCAGATTTATTAGTTCGACTTGCTTCCTCTGATTTTATCCAAGTGCATAAATCCTTTGTTGTCGCCAAGGCACATATTGTTAGCGTTGAAGGGAACAGAATTCAGGTAGCAGGCCATACTGTACCTATTGGCAAGCTTTACCGCGCAAATGTACTTGAGCTGTTAAGAGAGTAGGATTCGATTTGTCTAATAGGAGGGCTTGTGCCATGTTTACGACACCTTTGTATCATCCTTTTCTAACGATAAGCCAAATGACTTAACCACAAAGGCTAAATGCTTCGTCATTGCGAACGCTTACGCCTTAGCTTCAGCGTTGGCGCAGAAATAAGCCTTGTGTTAACAAAGGCTTATGACGAAGCAATCTCTAGCACTGCAATTTAGCGGTGAGATTGCTTCACGTTTACTCTTTCACTTCGATATACATTAGCAGGTTCGCAATGACGCTGAACGCAGACTCTCTTGGTTGTTAAATACTAAGTGTCCAATATATATTACTGTTTTATCAGTTAATTTCACTAAAATAGTACTTGTTAAAAGGTGCGTATAGCACAGCTATTTCCGTAGCTAGCGTGAACTTTTTACTAACTATCGGAAATATATCAATCATTAAAGTGCGCGTTACATAAGGTTAGCCATCATTGAAGAGCTTATTCGATATTTTGCAACATTATTTCATTTTTATCGTTTTAATTACGACATTTGTAAAAACAAGCAAGCAAAATGATTCTAGAATTCAGCGTTGAAAACTTCCTTTCTTTTAAAGACTTGTCCACCTTAAGTATGGTTGGAGTCAAATCATTCAAGGAATTAGAGGAAACAAATACAATCAAACTTGATAGAGATATCAAGGTTCTGAAGTCTGCTGTAGTCTATGGGAACAACGCAAGTGGAAAGAGCAACTTCCTCAATGCTATAGGATTCATGAAAAATGTTGTTCTAAACTCTTTCCGGGATGCTATTTCTGATGAAAGCAGTAGAAAAATCAGTTTAAACAAGTTTCTACTTTCAACAGAGACCGAACAAGAGCCGAGCTATTTTGAAGTCGTGTTTACTTGCAACAATAGAAAATACAGATACGGATTTGAGATTACCGAGGATATAATTGAGAGTGAATGGCTTTATTACACCGACTCTAGAGAAACACCGATGTTTACTAGAGAGAATCAAAAATTTGAGATCAACAAATCAGCTTTTAGTGAAGGCCTGGGCCTCGAAAAAAGAACTAAAGAAAACGTGCTTTTCTTAAGTCTCGTTGCTCAACTCAATGGAGATGTATCCAACAAAATTATTGATTGGTTTAAGAACCTAAATCTAATTAGTGGTATTCATGATAGGTCATATAAAAGGTACACTATCGATAGACTTAAGTCTGATAAGGATTTTCTGAAATGGCTATCAGACTTTATCAATTTTCTCGAAATCACAAAGCTTTCTACAGCGGAAGAAGAAGTCGAGGATATAGATTTAGAAACTCTAAAAAAGAAAGAAAAGGATGAAGAAATCTTGAATTTCTTTTCAAGCCTTCAAAGACTTCAATCAAAGCAACCTCGCAGAGATAGAATTATTACTTGGCATAGAAAATTTGACAAGAATAACATACTTGTTGATTCAGTGCCATTTTCTTTTGACTCTGACGAATCGGAAGGAACGAAGAAATTGATTTATTTACTTGGACCATGGTATGATTCATTAAAAAATGGGAGAGTACTTGTTGTAGACGAACTAGACTCAAGATTGCATTCAAAACTGACCATGAAATTGGTCGAGTACTTTCATAAACACAACCAAAACAATGCTCAGTTAATATTTGCTGTTCATGATACTTCAATTTTAAATCGTGATGTATTTAGAAGAGACCAAATATGGTTTATCAATAAAGATCAGTTTGGTGTTTCAAATCTTTACTCATTAGCAGACTTCTCATCTGAAAAAGTTAGAAAGAAAACAGCCTTTGATAAAAACTATTTAGAAGGCAAGTATGGAGCAATCCCGAACATAAAAGAGCCATCCTTGAGTTTATGAGTAAGAATAAATTCAACAGAAGAGGTAAAAGCTCACTTCAGCGTCAACTAAAGGACCTGCCTGCCCAAAATGATCAGGAGCAAAGAAAAATAGTTTTTAGTTTTAGAGACTTTGATAGAAATCAAGGTCAGCCATTCACAGATTGGGAAGAAGATAAACTGCTTGCTTTATCCCTGGACAAGCTTTCCCAGCTTTCTCAGTTAACTATGGCACAAGCACAGCAACAACAATTATTAAAAATCTATACCAAAGTAGATTTCCCACCTAAATCAGAATTTAAATACCCACAACACATTAAAGATGGAGTTACTTGGGCATCATTTCATGTGAAAGGTAAAGAGTGTATTATCGGTCATGTTGAAGATGAAATATTCCACATTGTCTTTTTAGATAAGAACCATGAATTTTGGATATCGGAGAAAAAGAATACATAACAATGGCTAACAAAACCTATACGCAATGCTCTTCGGGACACTGTTCATAGCCAGACCGTTAAAACCACAAAAAAAAGGCACCCAATAGGTGCCTTTCAATTCTTAGTTAAGCTCGTTTCACCACTTAATTGGCATTTCGGCTATGGTGTTTTCCCAGCCTACCATCAAGTGAGTACCACCAGCAACTTCTTTAAACACCATAGAAAGGTGTTCGATAGACTCGTCAGACTTGCTCACTGGGCCATCCACTGTAGCAATTTCTTTACTGTCTGTTAAAGTGTAATTTCCCCAAGTGCCCAATTTACTGTGCAATACAAATGTCCATTTGTCGGTGTTGGGAATTGCGAATAGGGTATAGGTGCCTGCTTTTACTCTTGTAGTACCTACGGTTACATCTTGGTAAAAAGTGATTTCATTGGCTTCATTAGCACCTAATCTCCACAATTCACCAAAAGGAGCTGGTTTTTCTCCTAGCATCACTCTGCCTTTTAACTGAGGACGGCCATAGTAAATTTTGACTTTAAGTTCTTTCACTGGTCTACCCATTACTTCATCCAGTGGCTGTTGATCGGGGAAGTAAGCAGCATCCATCGGACTTGCGTCTGGTTCTGGAAATTTCTGTGCTTGCGCATTAAAAGTGACCAATAAGGCCGCAATAGCAAAAAGCGTAGTGATTGATTTTTTCATGTTTGTGGTTTTGTTTGTTTTGTGTTTGCTTTGAACTCCAATTTAACACAATAGGTTGTCGCTGATTCAATAGAAAAATAGATAAGCGATAAATATAGCGGCAATTACACCCACAAAGTCGGCTATAAGACCAGCGGTAACGGCATACCGAGAGTTTTTAATATTCACCGAACCGAAGTACACTGCCAGTACATAGAACGTAGTTTCGGTAGAGCCTTGGAACACGCTTGATAGACGACCTACAAAGGAGTCGGCTCCGTAGGTACGCATTGATTCTACCATCATTCCTCTGGCACCACCACCGCTTAGGGGTTTCATCAAGGCAGTAGGAAGGGCATCCACAAAATCCGTGTTCATACCTGTAAGGGCAAATACTTCGCGAAGCCCATTTACAATAATATCTAAAGTGCCCGATTGACGAAACACGCCAATGGCCACCAAAATAGCCACTAAGTAAGGGATGATCTTGATGGCGACATTGAAACCATCTTTCGCGCCTTCAATAAATGCCTCATATACGTTAATCTTATTTTTGAGCGCCAATCCAATAAAGGAGGCGATCACACTAAAGAGAATAAGACTACTGGCCACCGAAGAAATGACCTGAACTTGCTCTTGCGGAATACTCTGAAAGTAATAAATCGCTAAAACGATAAAGGCAGTGAGCGAGCCTAAATAGAGCAGAATGGTTTTATTCAGCAGGTTGATTTTCTGATAAATAGACACCGTAATCAGCCCAGCCAAAGTGGAAAAGAAGGTGGCCAATAAAATAGGAATGAAAATATCTGCTGGGTTGGCTGCACCTTCTGTGGCCCTATAAGCCATAATTGAAACAGGAATTAGCGTTAAGCCCGAAGTGTTCAATACCAAGAACATAATCTGGGCATTAGAGGCAGTGTCTTTGTCGGTGTTGAG
>CAXBPM010000282.1:0-4956 GCA_963977345.1 uncultured Roseivirga sp. | reverse complement strand
TTGGGCTTTAACTTATTTTAGTCTGAACCTAATTCTGATGGCCATTCTTGATTTAACCGCTACACCTCTTTGTTTTCCTGGAATCCATTTCGGAGAAGCTTTAAGTACTCGAATGGCCTCTTCATCACAACCACCTCCAATACCTCTGGTTACTTCGATATTAGAGATCGTACCATTAGCGTCAACTACAAAGGCAAGGTCTACGGTTCCTTCGATTCCCATTCGCTGTGCTTGACGAGGGTATTTCAAATTGTCGTTTAAGAATTTGTTCCATCCATTGCCTGGGAATTCTGCGGGATTCTCTACAATTAAGAAGGGCTCATCGGAAACTACCTCGTCAGCTTGATCTTCAAAAACAAGGTCATCGATTTCGGTTTGTTCTGTAATCTCTACGTCTATGTTGATGTCTATTTCCTCATCAATTTCTTCGTCATCAGGTATTGAAACAATTTTCGGTTGTTGAATTGGAGGGGCTTTAGGCGGTGGTTGTTCGGTGGGTGGGATTTCGATTAGGTCGTCAAAATCGTCTAATGCCATTCCTAGGTCCATAAGGTCACCTTTTTCGTGCTGCTTCCATTCGAAGGCTGCGAAGGTGATTCCAAGACTGGCTAATAAGCCAATAGCAAGAAATAGGCTTGATTTCTTGTTGATATCTGCCGAAGGAGATTTCTTAGCTTCCATAGTTTTATAGTTTAAGAGTTAAAATATTTTGTCACTTTCTCCAAAGATGTGAGTCATTTGAAAACCGTTAACTAAATATACTCAATACAAAACTAATAAACTAGTTATTTGATAACTAAAAAAGCCCAATTAGATTGGGCTCTTTAATATTATTTAAGTTTGAAGAGAATTCTGATTGCCATTCTTGACTTAACAGCTCTTCCTCTTTGCTTTCCAGGTGTCCATCTTGGAGATGATTCCAATACTCGAATCGCTTCAGCATCACAGCCTCCACCGATTCCTCTTGTTACAGTAATATCTGAAAGTTTACCTTCTTTGTCCACAACAAAGGATAAGAATACTGATCCTTCAATTCCCATTCTTGATGCAGAACGAGGGTACTTCAAGTTTTTCTGTAAGAATTTATTCCATTCGCCATCGCCTCCAGGGAATTCGGCATTGTCTTCAACGATTAGGAAAATCTCATCTCCTACTTCCTCTTCAGGCTCTTCTTCAAAAATAATTTCTTCAACCTCTTGCTCTTCGGTAATTTCCACATCCAAATTGATCTCGATTTCTTCTTCGATCTCCTCTTCATCAGGAATCTCAATGATTTGAGGTTGCTGTTTTACGGGAGGTGGGGGAGGTGGTTGTTCGGTTGGCGGTATTTCAATTAAATCTTCAAAATCGTCAGTTGCCATGCCTAGGTCCATCAACTCACCTTTTTCAGTTTTCTTCCATTCAAAGGCAGCGAATGTTACACCAAGGCTCACAAGCAGACCTATTGCTAAGAATAGGCTGGACTTTTTGTTCAAGTCTGCTGACGGAGTCTTTTTAGCTTCCATAATCTCTTTTAGTTACACTTTTAAAACTATAGCATTAGTTTGGTATTCGCAAACTAATGTTTCATAAAAGTAGAAAAAACTACGACACCTGCAATAGCTCCAATTGTATTTGCGAGCAAATCGTATATGTCGGTCATTCTACCAGGGACAACGGACTGCAATGATTCCAACACCAATCCGTAAACTACGCATATAGTTAACGAATTCAATAGGTATTTGTTTTCAAGCCGTGCTTTGTCCTTATTATTTCTTTTACCCCAGAGGACTAAAAAACTTAGAATTCCAAAGACACCCAAATGGGCGATCTTGTCATAGGAAAGTAATTTAGACTCGGGAAAAGAATCTTGTGGCAGTAACATTAATACTGCCAAAATTATGGCCCAAGATACGCTGGCCCAGTATTGTTTTATAAACGAGCGCATCAGGCAAATTGGATCTATTGACCAATTAATGCTTTATAAGTAGCCGCATCCATTAGGCCTTCAACTTCTGAAGGATTGCTCATGGTGATTTTGATCATCCAACCTTCTCCGTAGGGATCAGAATTCACTGTTTCAGGAGCGTCTTCAAGCTGGCTGTTAAATTCTTTTACTTCACCCGAAAGTGGCATGAATAAATCAGAAACAGTTTTTACAGCTTCCACTGTACCGAATACCTCTTCTTTGTCTAGCGAATCTCCTTCTGTTTCAATTTCAACATAGACGATATCGCCTAGTTCGCTTTGCGCAAAATCAGTAACTCCAACTGTTGCTTCATTTCCTTCAACCTTTATCCACTCGTGGTCTTTGGTATACAATAAGTTTTCTGGTATGTTCATTTCTCTAAAATAAATTCGATCAAAAATAAACGGAATATTGTGAAAAGTAAGTGTTTATTGAGACAAACTGAACCTAATTCTTCCACCAAAGGCAGTTCTAGCATTTAAGAAGCTCGTGGTCACCCTTGGCTCGTTTATATTCTTTTCAAAATAGAAGGCAACTTGAAGCGCATCGCTCACATTGTACTCCAATGTTGGGTTCAATTGGAAGATTTTGATCCCTTCTGTAACTATGCTTGATTCTCCAATTCTTCGCTGAACGGTTTTGTTATCACGTAGGCTAAAGGTCATGTTAAAGCGTAATTCGTTAGGGAGGGTTTCTTTTCTTCCTCTAATTCTGAATGGAATTTTAACCCCAGCTTTGGTGTAGCCCAGCGTTACACTGATATCATTTGCAGACCGTTCTGTAACTTGAATATTAGACAGGTTGAGTGCAATGTTTCTTTCTTTGGAGTAATTGACGTCCAAATTCCAACTGTTCGTAGTCTTCAGGTTTATTCCTATCAGCGGAGAGAATTTCTCTGTAAGTACCACTTGTTGCGAAGTAAAAATAGGTACCAAATTACCGTCTTCATTGAACTGATCTGCCAAGCCGTAATCGTTCAGTTGATTGTCCAAAGTGAGGTTGGATGTATATAGGGCTGAGTTGATGTAATTACTCACGCTGTACTGGCTGCTGTAGGAATGGCTGATACTGACTGTACTGAAGAGTTCTTTTATGGCATCAATCTTTGTTAGCCCACGGTAGTTCATGGCCCAGCCTGGAATAGGGAGTCGTGGGAAGGCTGAAGTTTTGATTTCGTCTGGGCTTTGGCCTGAATAGGCGGCTAAGAATGCAGGAATCACTACGTCTTGTGAGTTGACGTCATAATTTCCTGTATCATTAGATTGGTCTAATCTTGATTTTAGGATATTTCTATAGGTTTCAAAATTGGCAAATAGAGGAGAGTCATCGTTGCTCTCATCTTTTTCAAAAGCGGTTTTGAACATATTGTAAGACACAATATAAGTACCCGTTCGGTTTGGGTTGATGCTTAAGAATTCACCCGCTACATCGTCTCTTCTAAATATCTCCTGATAGTTTTCTGAATGCGTTTTTCTGCCCGTTAGCGTCACTCTGAAATCACCAAAGGGTTCTAATACTGTGGAGTAGTTGAAACTCATGTTTTTGTCTTGGGTAAATGGAGCGGTCAGGAATGTACTTTGAGCATACAGTCCATCCCTGGCCAACTGCGTTCGTATGGCTGCATCTTGACTACCTACAATAAAACCAAGACTTGGGCTTTTCATATCTTCATCTAGCCCAAAAAGGAAGACGTCAGGCATATACCCGGGTAAAACTGTCCCTTGCGCCACCGAGTAATCAAAAGTGGCGCTCCTTACCATCATGACCGCCCTGAGCAATGCCTTAAGTGCTGGCATCTGATCAATGGTCTTTTTTTGTTTGGTGGAATCGTTTGTCGCTAATCCAGTTGGACGCGCCCTACTTCGTGTAGGCGAATTGACTTTCTTTAGCAGCCCAATGTTGTTATAGATCTTCTGAAAATCAATCTTACCATTCAGCTTGATTACCCGGGTGTTGCCAGCGTAATTACCTAAGGTATCGGCTTGGCCGATGGCGCCTGCTTTCCAATTGTAGGTAGAAGCATAACTCACAGTAGAATTTAGCCAGTTAGTAACCGGAATTTTTTCAAAGGGGAGGGTATAGCTTGAATTGATCGTGTGCGTGTAATTCTTTATTCTTCCAAAGTTTTTGAAGTTGGTCCAAACAGAATCCTTTTTTATATCTGTATTAATATCACCCTCTGGTTCATCAATAATGGCATTTACGTTGGCAAAGTAATCCAATGTCAAAGCTTTAGTCAGGTTCCAGTTTACGGCATAGCTTCTGTCGAAGGTGAAAGACTTTTCAAAATAAGGATCTATTCCATCAGTGTTGAGGTCGGAGTTTCTTAGCTGTGTTTTGAGGAAGCTTCGGTTTACATTTCCATTGATCGTAATGGAATTCGGTACCGGGTTGAAATTGATGTCTTTAATGATTTGAAGCCATTTTGAACTTAAGAATCCAATGTTCTTAAATGGCTCTATAAACCATTCTTTCGGTTGATAGCTGTAAGTAACAGCTCCACGGTAGTTTTTGTAATCATAAGAGGCAGTGTTAATATTGCTCCTAGTGATTTCATTGTAGGCGTAAGTGAAACTCAAGTTTTCGATGTCGTAAATACGCTTTGGAGCATCGGCATTCACCCTTCTTTTTCGCACATTAGAGAAGTTGAAACTCCTCCGTTTTGACTGATCCACTACCTTGTCAAAATAGGAGTCTCTTTCTTCCTTGGTTTCAAAGGAGTTTAGCACATCTTCTAATGGTAAATCAGGGTCAAGAGGATCGTATTGTGGAACTGCTCTCGAATTTTCAAAACTGAAATAAGCAGGAAGTTCGATGCCCCAATTTTCCGGAAAGAACTCACCTAGTTTAAGGCTAGTAGAGATGTCGTACTGTGTCGTGTTTTCTCTATTTCTTTCAGAGATTTTATCTGAAATCCCACCAAAGCCAATAGATGAATGTCTTATTGATGCTGAAACGTTTCCGAAATCGGCCAACTGGGCATCTAGCCTTGCATTGGCAGCAATACC
>CAXBPM010000281.1:0-4964 GCA_963977345.1 uncultured Roseivirga sp. | reverse complement strand
TCTAAGGTTTGTCGTACTTCAGGATCGTTGATTTTCCCGTTGTGTATTAGCGATTCTAAAGGTGCATTGATAAGCGTAAGCGGTGTTCTTAATTCGTGAGAAATATTAGAAAAGAAGCGCGACTTCACTTTGTCTAATTCTCTCAGCTTATTGGCTTGCTTTTCAATTTCATCCTTCTGGTGTCTGATTTCTTCTGTTCTCTCCGAAATGGTCTGTTCAAGGGCCACTTTCTCCTTTTCCAATCTTCTCACATTGATTCTTACAATACTCCTTACAACCAGAAATATGGCCAAAGCATAAAGTACATAGGCCCACCATGTGAGGTACCAAGGGGTTAGTATGATAAAACTGAACTCATCTATTTCGCCCACCTGACCATAGGCATTTCTAGCCCTCAGTTTGAAATTGTACGTTCCGTGCTTGAGATTGAAGAATTGGCGACTTGTTTTCAGTGTCCAGTCCGTCCAATCCTCGTCAAAACCTTCCATGAAGGTCTGGAAATCTACCTGTTCAGGAAACTCATAATATAGCCCAGAGTAAACAAACTCAAGACCATTCTCTTTTATAGTGAGTTCAGGAACATAGTTGCCCCCCACCCCACCAAATAACAAGGAATCATCTTTAGTCAATACTTTAATGCTCGCTATGTAGGCTTTAAAGCTATCAACAGAATTAAAGTTAACTGTAGGATCGAAGTGATGTATTACATTCGAGCCTATCCATAAATTGTTAGTACCTAAGAATGTTGGGTATAAGATGTTGTAATTAGTGATTTGTTGGAATGGTGTTCTTTGGAATTCATATCCACCATTTATTTTGAAAAGAAGGCCTTTTCCTCTTCCCCCTGATATAAAAATAGAACCATCTTCAGCTTGGGCGAACCGAGTAATATAACTTTCGCCTAATGCTTGCGAAAAATCCTCGTCAGGTACGAATCTATCATTTGCCTTATCATATTGATATATCCCTTTATTAGTGGCGAAAACAATCCCTTTCTGACCCCTGTATACTCTATTACCCGCTTTGCTTGGTAAACCTTGGATTGTGTCATACGGCTTAACAGAGAGGATTTCTTGATTGTCTTTGCTTAAGGCTAATTTAAAAACACCCGCTTCAGAGTCCGTTATCCATATATCACCATCATCTGATTGCTCCATAAAGTCTATTTGATGAGCAAAACCATCTAACTTCTTAATGAATTTCCAACCACTATCGTTTTTTCTGACTAGGCTAAGGTGCCCTTGATAAGACCCTAGAATTACATCGTTTGAATTATTAAGACCAACACCAGCCCAGTAACTTTCATCTTTGTGAATTTCTTTGAGCCTATCTCCAATTACTTCAAAAACCCCAAAGGTATTGGCCATTAAAAGCCTGTCTCCTTTAGATTCCAGGACATAAGCTGTTTCATGGCCTTCTATTTTTTTGAATGGCTTATTTTCTCCTAAGGATTGCCATGGAGAGGTATCTTTCTTGAAGTAAAGTCCTTCATTAGTAGAAATATAAACTCTGTCTTTATGCCTTTTAATCTGATTAACATTTCCTTTAAGCCCATGCCTACTATCGATAATGGTAAATGGACTGTTGAGGTTAATTTGTACTACGCCAGACCATGTTGTGGCCCATAGATTATTTTCTCTGTCTAACATTAACTCCCACACGGCACCTTCGGGAAAGCCTTTTGAATCATCGATTTTTTGAATCAATTTTCCTTCTTTATCAATTATGACAAGACCCTCAGTACGTCCACCGATGGCGAAATATTGATTTTTGATTGATTCAGCACTATAAGGCGATGCATTTTTCAGAAAGGACTCAATTTCAGTTTTCCATTCCGTCAAGCGTTGACCATCGTAAAGAAAAAGACCGTCTTCGGAAGTAACTACAAGCAATTCGCTTTCTGAAAAACGAACAAGATTAACGATTGAAAGATTTATAAACTCAGTTGACAACGGTACAGGCTTTAGTTGGTCACCAATAAGTTTTACTAAGCCTTTGCCCGATTCCATCAAGTAGTAATTATCATCTACTACCCAACCTTTAGAGAATTTTTCAGAAGAATGAACCGTGATTTTATCGCTTGTTGTATTATAGATTATAATGTCTGTAAAAGACCAATAAACAATGTTGTCACCAGCTCGATCAACGAAAAAAAATGAGCCTATATCTTTTACTAAATTGGTCGTTCTTTCGATTAAAGAATGGTACTTCCACTTTCCTTGCTCGTTCGCTTCTAAATAGCCGTGCTCACTTCTACTTACACCATATATTCTACCATCTGCAGCTACGGCTACATCTGTGAGTCCATTGGGAGCTTCTGTCATAAATACTTCATAATTCAAACCATCGAATTGTATAATACCGTTGGGGTTCGCAAAATACAATAGGCCATTCTCGGCTTGATCAATTCCATAGGTAGATCTTCCTACCAACAACTCTGTATCAAGTACAGTCATTAGTGGTGAACCTACTTCGCTTATTTTGAAAGGTTTTGCTTTTTGAGCCCAGCCAGAAGTTGTGCTCAGGCAGAGCACCAGAATCAGTAGTCTAATAAAAAGTGATCGTTTCAAACTGTTTTGGTCAAATAAGCTTTGGCTTGTAAAAAGTCAGCTTCGCACAATATAAGCGCGTTTGTTTAAGGATCAAACCTCTTTGATTTTGCTTACTTACAAGCTTGGGCTTTCAACTGAGCGGCAGCAGTGTGCCCCGTTTCTATTGCGCGGTTAATATCTTCACAACCTTTCTGTTGCATGCCTGCATTCAGGTAGGCAATGGCCCTAAAGTAAAGCACCTCCCCTGTTTTATTGCCCAATTCATTCACCACGTAGTCATAATCCACAATCGACTTTTCATAAGCCTTCGTTTGCGTATAGGCATAGCCCCTCGATAGTCTCGCCCGCTCATGAGCAGGGTTTTCTTCTATGATTTGAGTAAATGCTTCAGCAGCTCCAATAAAATTTTCCTGGTTCGACAGAATCAATCCTTTTGACATTAAGGCCCTCTCCATTGAAGGGTTCAATAATAAAACATTCTCAAGCACCTCTAATGCTTCAGGCAAAGCAGCAGAATTCATCAATGAGTCACTCCTATTCATCATGGTGAGAAGCCGTTGTGAAAGAACGGATTGACTACCTACTGCTCCTGAAGAATTTCCAGTCAAGATGTTCTTTCTGAACATAGCAGGGCCTTCAGGTTTATAAAACATCGCACTATCATAATCCACTATCGCACTATCCAGCATTTGCATATCTTCATACAAAAGCCCTCGTTCATAAAACGCATCGGCTTTCTTTGTACCACCTGCCTTGATCACTCTCTCAAAATCAATTTTTGCATAGGCTTTATCTCCCTTTGTTTTTACCGCCAAACCACGGTAGTAATAGACATTGGTATAGTATGGATTTAGCTGAACGCCTCCGTTGTAATACTCTATCGCTCTATCGGTCAAGCCTCTTTTTTGGTATTCATTGCCAAGCTCCATCCATGGATAAACCGCATTGGTGTGTTCAATGGCATTCTTCCAAAGCGTTTCTCTACTTTCCCAAACGTAGGATTGTTGCCTGCTTTTGACAGCAAAAACGACAAGAACAGCTCCAATGACGCCATAAACAGCATTCTTCAAATCTGATCTATGGATCAGCTCATTCAATAGTAACATCAAGCAAATAGAAATACCAACGATTGGTAAATACATGTAGCGTTCAGCGGCCATTGTTGGCCCGAATGGAGTGAAATTGATGACTAAGCCAATATTAATGGCAAAGAAGAAAAACCCAAACATCCACTCGCGTTTAAAAGAAGATTTTGACTTTTTATTAACGAACCATATTAAGCCCAAAATGAGTATCAATGCCAATGGAGATAACCAATAAAGCATCCCAATACCTGTATCATCCAACTTCATTGGATAACCATAATAGGTATAGAGATTAGATGGAGCTACGGCTTTAACGAAGTAAAAGACAAGGGTATAAGAGGAAAGGGCCACTTTCTCTAAAAAGGAATAGTAGGTTGAAAAGTCACCAATAGAATCCAGCACCTTTCGCGAATCAATACTCATTAAGCCTATCACTACAGACCCTATCAGGAATGGAATTTTCTCCAAAATTAGTTTCCATGAAAATTTTCTACCTACATAATAATCTAGCAGAAAGAGCACAACGGGAAGCGTAACGGCTGTTGCCTTGGTAAATAATGACAGGGTAAAAAACAAAAAACAAAGAAACAGGTGAATACCCTTACGGTTTTCTTTTTGTAGATAATTCAAATAAAAACTACAGGAAAGCAAGAAAAAGCCAGCATAGAGCAAGGTACTTCTCGTGGAGATCCAACCAATAACTTCTGTTTGCAGTGGATGAAAGGCAAAGATTGCAGTCACCAAAAGCACGACAACCCTCTTATCTGGAAAGAGTTTTCTAAGAAGGAAAAACAACAACACCACATTAATTAAATGCAGCATGAGGTTTGTGAAATGATGTACAAAGGCATTCTCACCAAAAAACTTGTACTCTAAGCCAAAACTGAGGGAAGCCAGCGGTTGATATGACGCGACATAGTAAGTGGTAAAATAATTTTTGATGCTCTCCCAATTGAGGTTGGTCACATCTGGATTGTTAAGGATCTGCTGGTCATCGTCCCATCCTGCCAGATAGCCCCCATTGGTCACTGGCCAAAAAATGATGAAGGCAAGAAGAAGAATAAAGAGTAAGGGTAAGTATTTTTTCAAACGTTAGGGTTTCAGTGGTTGATCAGTCACAAATAAAGTAAAAAAAGATCATTAGTATCAGAGTACAGAGCATTCATGAATACGATGAAAGCCCCCCTCTAGAAATCAATTTTAATGTTCTGCTGCGAAAACAGCCACCTTGCCCAGCAATTCAGACCTACTTGTGGCATCGAGTTTAATGTAGAGGTTCTTAATATGGTATTTCACTGTATTTGGCGAAACAAAAAGTTGTTCAGCA
>CAXBPM010000280.1:0-4966 GCA_963977345.1 uncultured Roseivirga sp. | reverse complement strand
GGCGGTGGAGGTGGTTCTTCTACCGCCGAGGACGCTGAAATGTTAAGGCAATTGTTGGACAATTTGATTACTTTTTCGTTTAAGCAGGAAGGTTTGTATAGGAGCTTGGGGGAATCGGAAATGTCCGGTACGGTAAATACGCTTAGTATTAAAAGGCAGCAGGAATTGAGGGAATTGTTTAAACACGTTGATGATAGTTTGTTTGCCTTATCCTTAAGACAGGCCGAACTTTCCGAATTTGTAAACGAACAAATTACTGAGGTGTATTATAATTTGGATAAGGCTTTGGAGAGTATGGCAGAGAGTGAAATGTATCAAGGTGCGTCTTATCAAAAATATGTTTTGAATGCTTCCAATAGTCTCAGCGATTTTTTGGCCAATGTCTTGGAAAATTTGCAACAGAGTATGAGTCCCGGTTCGGGTAAGGGGAAGGGAAAAGGTTTTCAATTGCCGGATATCATTTTGGGGCAGGAAAAGTTGGGTGAGAAAATGGGTGAAATGGGTAAAAAGGGTTCAGAAGGAAAGAGTTCTGGTGAAGGGGAAAAGGGTAGTGGACAGGGAGGTGAGTCCGGAGAGAAAGGTAGCGAAGGTGGGGATGGAAATGGTCAGGAAGGTGAGAATGGAGAGAAAGGTAGTGAGGGCAAAGGTAAAGGTACTAAAGATGGTGAAGGCTCCAATAGTGGTGGAGGTGGAAAAGGAAGTGAGATGGGTTCTGGAGGTAGTGGGAATGGACCTAACGAAGAGGAGCTTAATGAGATTTATGAAATTTATAAGGAGCAGCAGTTGTTGCGTGAGCAATTGGAAGAACAATTAAGGAATCTTATAAACAATGATGATCGTAAGTTGGGTGAGAAATTGGTGCAGCAGATGGAGGATTTCCAGAACGATTTATTGAGAAATGGGGTTACCCAGCAAACTATGAATAAAATGAATAACATTAACAGGGAGATGTTAAAGTTGGATAATGCTGCTTTGAAACAGGGAAAGACCAAGGAAAGGGAGAGCAATAATAGTAATGATTTGTTTCAGAACCCGATTCTTACTAGGCCCTCAATATTAGATAATTATCGTAATGATGTGGAGATTTTAAATAGACAAGCATTACCTTTGCAGCAAAATTTTCAGATTAGGGTTAAGGATTATTTTAAAATTGATGATTGATTTTCACTACGAGACGGATTTTAGCATTGACAATGAATCCAAGTTTGCCGATTGGGTTAGTAGGATAGTGCTTTCTGAGGATAAGGCATATTCGCAATTGGATTTTATTTTTTGTGATGATGAGTATCTTCTGAAGATCAATCAGGACTATCTTGATCATGACACTTATACGGATATTATTACTTTTCCTTATGAAGATATGAATGGAATAGCGGGTGATATCTTTATATCTGTGGATCGTGTCAAGGAGAATGCGTCTGATTTTGGTGTTGAGTTTGATCTGGAATTGAAGAGAGTTATGGCTCATGGGGTACTTCACCTTTTGGGGTTTGGCGACAAGAGCGAAGATGAGGCCTCGCAAATGAGGTTAAAGGAAGATGAAAAAATTAAATTGTTCCACGTGGAACATTGAAAGTTATGTTTGAAAAGGAATACGATGTTATAGTGGTTGGTGCGGGTCATGCTGGAGCTGAAGCTGCTGCTGCTGCGGCTAATTTGGGCTCTAAGACCTTGTTGGTTACCATGAACTTGCAGACTATAGGGCAAATGTCCTGTAATCCGGCTATGGGAGGAATTGCTAAGGGTCAGATTGTTCGTGAGATTGACGCTCTTGGTGGATATAGTGGTATTGTTAGTGACAAGAGCGCTATACAATTTAAAATGCTTAATAAAAGCAAGGGTCCGGCTATGTGGAGTCCTAGAACACAAAATGATAGGATGCGCTTTGCTGAGGAATGGCGTATGGCTCTGGAGAATACTCCCAATGTGGATTTTTATCAGGAAATGGTGTCTGGTCTTTTAGTGGAAAATGGCAGAGCTGTGGGGGTGAAGACTTCTCTTGGTTTGGATATCAGATCTAGGTCTGTTGTTCTTACCAACGGAACTTTCCTTAATGGTTTAATCCATATTGGTGACAAGCAGTTTGGTGGAGGAAGAGCTGGTGAAAAGGCGGCTACTGGTATTACCGAACAATTGGTGAGTTTGGGTTTTGAGAGCGGTAGAATGAAGACTGGTACTCCACCTAGAGTGGATGGTCGTTCCTTGGATTATTCTGTTATGATTCCCCAACCAGGGGATGAAATACCTGAGAAATTTTCTTACTCCAATACCAAGGCCTTGACCCATCAGCGGGATTGTTATATGACCCATACGAGTCTTTTGGTTCACGATTTGTTAAGGGAGGGTTTTGATCGTTCTCCTATGTTCAATGGCAGAATTAAGAGTTTGGGCCCTAGATATTGTCCCTCTATTGAGGATAAGATCAATCGGTTTGCAGATAAGGATAGCCATCAGTTATTTGTTGAACCGGAGGGCTGGAATACGGTGGAGGTTTATGTTAATGGATTCTCAACTTCCCTACCTGAGGATGTTCAGTATAAGGCTTTAAAATCTGTAAAAGGGTTCGAGAATGTAAAATTCTTTAGGCCTGGTTATGCCATCGAATATGACTACTTTCCACCCACACAGTTAAAGCATACCTTAGAGACCAAGCTTATTGAAAATCTTTATTTTGCTGGTCAGATTAATGGAACTACAGGTTATGAAGAGGCCGCATCCCAAGGTCTTATGGCAGGTATAAATGCTCATTTGAAAATTAATGAAAGGGAGGCATTTATACTTAATAGGGATGAGGCTTATATTGGAGTTTTGGTGGACGATCTTATAACGAAGGGCACAGAGGAGCCATATAGGATGTTTACTTCCAGGGCTGAATATAGGACCCTTTTGCGACAGGATAATGCCGATCTAAGACTCACTCCAAGGAGTTATGAAATGGGATTGGCTAAGAAGGATAGGCTTGAAAAGATGGAGGAGAAGGAGCGAAAATCCAATGCTTTTGTGGACTTCTTTAGGGAGACTAGTTTTAAACCGGAAGAGATAAACCCTATTTTAGAAGGATTGGATTCATCCACTGTTAAACAGCCTGATAAGATGTTTAAAGTGTTTTCAAGGCCGAAAGTTACTATGGATCATATGTTGCAATTGGAAGGGGTTTCAGAGTTCGTTTCTGATAATAATTTGGATAGGGAGGTGCTGGAACAGGCAGAAATTCAGGTTAAATATTCAGGATATATTGCCAAGGAAAAGAACAACGCGGATAAGCTCCAACGATTGGAGAATATTAAAATCCCTAAGGATTTTGATTATAGTAAGCTTAAATCCCTTTCTTATGAAGCACGGGAAAAGCTTAAGGCAATACAGCCTGTGACTATTTCCCAAGCATCTAGAATTAGCGGAGTTTCTCCTAGCGATATTAGCGTTTTACTGGTCTATATGGGCCGATAATTTGCCAAGGGAATTGAATGTTCCACGTGGAACATTTCTATTGTTAAAGTCGTTTTTAAGGCTGATAAAACGTTTAAAAATATAATTTTTTAGAAGGGTGTTTGCGTACTAAAATTGGCAAACACCTTTTTTTATGGCAGTCGTTTTTGTTTGGGCATTGTTTTGGAAGGGCATAAAATTTGGATTAAATAAATCAATTTTTGTGCCCAGAAATTCTAAGTGAAATTATGTAATTTCCTAGCATGTCTAATTTAAAATTTTAGAACATAAATGGACAGAGGATTTAGGATTTCCAATTAGGTGGAAATTATAGTTTATTATTTTCGATAATTAGAAATTTATTAGTGAAACTCAATTTTGAGAAGTCAGTAAGACACACTGAAAATTGTAAGTTGAACTAATCCCGCCTTTTTCGGCGGGATCTAGGTTCAATACCTCGACCCTTGGGTCGATTCCTAATATTGGGTTCAGGGCTTGCCCTGAGGTTTAATACCTTTTATTTCAGGATTGGTTTAGTTAGAATTCAATCTAGATGGATTAAATAATATTTTGTTTCTTTCACAAATGTAATTGTCCATGGTGCCATAATTGTTTTTTAATTCTTTGGATTTGTTCTTTAACTAGTCTTTGTATTTTGATTTTATGATTTATTCCAATAATTGTTGCCATTTATTAAATTCTTTTCGCGGCTGGGGTTGCAGTATAAAGTAAACTACCTCTGGTACCCACGACGCATTGAAAGGAATTTCAAGTTGGATTTCTCGGCCCGCCTGAATGGAACGGGCGGGCAGGTTTAAATCTCGATTCTCGAGTAGAATCTTCCTGTGATTTCACTTTCATGTACTACTGTTTTGAAGTATCTTCGTTGCTTCTAAAAACAAATATTATTCGCCCATCGTAACCATGAAAGTTTATTTGGAAACCAAAGATTATACCCTCACAGGAGAGTCGTTTAAATTACTGCACGATCCTGTCCTGGACATGTTGGTTACTGAACCGCAACCGGAAAATCTCGCGACATATTATGAGAGCGAAGATTACATTTCCCATACAGATGCCAAGAAGTCTTTGGTAGATAAGATTTATCATACCGTAAAAGGATATAATCTAAAAAGTAAGTTGTCTCTGATTGATTCTTATGCTGCTTCAAATAAAAGACTTTTGGATGTTGGGGCCGGTACTGGAGATTTTTTGGCTGTAGCTAAGAAATATGGCTGGGAAGTAGCCGGAGTGGAACCCAATGAATTGGCGAGGCTTAAGTCAAGTGAAAAAGGGGTGGCACTTTTGCAGAATTTAGACTCTATTCCAACCAGTGATAAATATGAGGTCATTACACTCTGGCACGTTTTGGAGCATTTACCCGATCTTGAATCCCAAATTGCAAAATTGGTCGGACTCCTAACTGATAATGGAACCCTAGTTGTGGCTGTTCCTAATTTTAAATCCTTCGACGCAAAGTACTATAAAGAATTTTGGGCGGCTTTTGATGTACCTAGACATCTTTGGCATTTTTCCAAAA
>CAXBPM010000279.1:0-4970 GCA_963977345.1 uncultured Roseivirga sp. | reverse complement strand
GAGGGTACTATGGTTTTGTCTGCTACTAATTTCTTTTTGAATAGTTGAGCATTTTGCCCTTTGGGTATGAGTATAATATTAGATCGGTTGCCGTGCATCTTAAAAAGAAGCATTACCCCATTTTTGAAAGCAATATGAAATGCTCTTTCGTTTTCATACTGATGAACAGATTGAACTCTACTATGAATTAGGAAAGGGAAGATGTCCGCACTGTTTCTTTTGCTTCTAGCGAAGTTTTCTGGAAACGATAGGGCGGTAAATTCACTTTGAAGTGTGGCCCTGATAAAGAAACTATTATTGTCTTTTAATAGAAACCCTAGAATTAGTTCGTCCTTTTCTTGGCTGAAGGATTCAACCAGTTCCGAGCCTTGAAGTATTGACCCCAAGGATTTTGAAAGTCGTTTTAAAACGTAAAAATTAAGGTGCACTAGATTTCGATTTTTAGCCCATCGTAAGCTATTTCGATATTTTCCGGTAGAAGTTTACTCACTTTTTTATGAGTACCCATTTTATGACTCAAATGAGTGAAATAGGTGTTCTCAGCGTTGATTTCCGTGGCCAATGCAACGGCCTCTTCTAAGGTCATGTGACTAGGGTGTTCGTCTATTTGAAGCGCATTAATCACCAAGGTTTTAGAGCCCTTGATTTTTTCTTTTTCCGTGTCAGAAATGGTCTTTGCGTCTGTAATGTAGGTGAAGTCTTTAATACGAAAGCCGAAAACGGGTAATTTAAAGTGGCTTACCTCTATTGGGCTGATCTCAGTTTTTTCGATAAAGAAAGGGGAATTATCAATTTCCTGAATGTCAATCATAGGAATGCCTGGGTATTTATTTTCGCTAAAAATATAGGCAAACTCTCTTTTAAGCTGTTCAACTACATTCTTGCGCGCATAAACAGGCATGTCTTTCTTTTGAAGGAAGTTGAATGATCGAATATCGTCCATTCCAGCAGTATGGTCTTTATGCTCATGCGTAAAGACCAAAGCATCTAATCGAATGATGTTTTCCCTTAGAATTTGCTGTCTGAAGTCAGGACCTGAGTCGAAGATGATACTGAGTCCATCAACTTCTAAATGAATTGATGTTCTCAACCTCTTATCTCTAAAGTCTAGAGAACGACAAACCTCACAAGAACATCCAATTACTGGGACTCCTTGTGAGGTTCCGGTACCTAAAAAAGTAACTTTCACAGGTCGATTTCGGTTTGTGACAATTCCATTAAAAGCTTCCTGTTCTTTTCGTTAAGCTTGGATTTGTCTATTTGAATGGACTTCAAAATATCAATCAGGCAGGTGATTTTGCCTTCAGTGGTATAGTACTTATTGATGATTGCAATTCTGGTATCGTTTAAAAGGCAGTATCCTGATTTGAAACTGCCTTTTTCGTACCGTAATATGTAATCAGATTCAGCGAAAAGATCTTCGAGTTTGCTCAAAAATTGTTTCGTGTACCTGACTGTCATTCAGCAGAAGCAGTATATTTTTTCACCAACTCAATAAGCTTATCATAGTCCAATGGCTTTTGCATGTATTCATTGACTCCAGCCTCAAAAAAAGTGCTCTCAGGAAGGTTCTTAGCATTTCCAGAGATACCGATAATCGGCACTTTCCCTTTTTTATTTTTGATGGATCTGATTTTCTTTGTAGCCTCTAAGCCGCTCATTACAGGGAGGTTGAAATCCATTATAATAAGGTCATAATCGTCTTTTTCGTACTTGTCCAATACGCTTTGGCCATCTTTAGCCGAGGTGATTTTGCAATTTTCAAAAAGCAGGATCTTTTTCAAAAGGTTTTGAATTACGGAGCTATCCTCCGCAACGAGTACGTTTTTATAATCCACTTCAGTCATTTAATTTTAGTTTAAGATTCTTTCGTAATTACTTACGAATTTAGCAAATAAAGCAAGTAATTCTGGTAAATAATTTTCCAAATCCACTGTTTCTGAATTTTTTATTTCAGATTCCACTTGCTCAGAAAGTTTGGCAATAAGAGTAAGTCCTAATGATGCCGAATTCCCTTTGATAGTATGCAAGATACTTAAAATTTTGTCAATATCATTTGACTCAATGTGAGACTTTAGTTGTTGTAGTGCGATAGATGTTTCTGTTTCAAATTCCTTATATATCTCCAATAATTCTTTTTTTGAAGCGTATTTTTGGAGTTCCTTGATCATTTTTATTTCAATTAACTCAGCATCCGAAGGTCTTAGTAAATGATTTGAGCTTACTTTTTCTTTTCGCCATTTCATTAAGAGTTCCCCTATTTGATCTTTGAAAAGGTTAGCCTTTATAGGCTTCAAGAATAACTCATCAAAACCGAGTTGTTTGAAAGAAGTATTACCAAAATCATCTGAAAAACCAGTGACGGCAAAAACTAGCGAGGGGTAATCGGTGTGTTTTCCTTTTATAAGGTTTAGGCATTCAAAACCATCCATTTCTGGCATTTGAATATCCATTAGAATAATGTCTGGGACGTGATTTTCAAGCAAGTTTAAGGCCATTTGGCCACTTGAGGCTGACAACAATTCTGTATCTTCGTCCGATAAAACGGAACGTAAGTATTGACGATTTATGTCATTATCGTCTACGATAAGGATTTTTCTGCTCAAAATGGGATGTCTAGGTTGAAGTCGGGCAAGTTTATTGATTAATTATGACGATTCAAATAGGGGGTGTGATTAAGTTTAACTTTTTAATTTGTGTGGTAGGTCCAACTGCTGTAGGGAAAACAACTCATTCAATTGAGTTGGCTCAAAGTATTGGAACTGAGGTTGTTTCATCAGACTCTAGGCAGTTCTATAGAGAGCTGGAAATTGGGACGGCTAAGCCAAGTAACGAAGAACTTTCTGCTGTAAAACATCACTTGATAAATTCATTGTCTATTCATGATCATTATGATGTCAGGAAATTTGAAAATGATGCGCTGAAAATTATAGAGCAAATCTTTTCTGAAATGAAAGTTGCCGTCATGGTAGGCGGTTCAGGGTTGTTTGTCGATGCTGTTTGTTATGGCTTGGATGATTTGCCACCTGTATCTCCTGAGTTAAGAAGTCAGCTTACGGAAGAACTGAATGCAAATGGACTTCAGTTACTGGTAGATGAATTGATGCAATCAGACCCAGAGTATTGTAGTCAGGCGGATTTAAAAAATCCACAACGCGTCATTCGTGCTTTGGAAGTTATTAGATCAACAGGAAAGCCTTTCAGTAGTTTCAGAACAGGAAAGAAAGTCGATCGACCATTTCATGTGATTATGGTTGGTCTGGAGATGGATCGGGAAAAACTCTATCAACGAATTGATTTGAGAATGGATCAAATGATTGAAAAGGGCCTTTTTGAAGAGGCAGAGAAGTTTTATGAACAGCGGCACCTTAATGCACTTCAAACGGTGGGTTACCGAGAGATCTTTGGTTATTTGGATGGAGATTACGATAAGGATGAGGCGATAAGACTGCTTAAGCGAAATTCAAGAAGGTACGCCAAACGTCAAATGACATGGTTCAAAAAAAATGAGCAGGTCAAATGGTTTGAATCTAACGACCATGAAGGGGTATTGAAATACGTTTTGTCAGAAATTGAATCAAAAAGTCTTAAAACCGAAAAGTGAGGCGACCATCTTGTTAGAGGGAGAGGCGATAAACCTATTATATTCTCCAGAGGTAGTTTTCAATTTACGTAGCAATTGCTTTTGTTCTTCATTCAATCGTTGAATCTGGGTGGATAGAGGCTTGTCAGATATTTGAGGAGCTACCAAATTAATTTCGTTAATCAATGCCTCTTCCTTATTAAAGCTTTGAAACCTATCTGTTGAAGTTTTTTTGAGCTGTATTGCCACTTCAGATAACGGAGATACTTCATTACTGCCGTGATGTTCCAAAATTAAATGCTTCCTTTCACGACTCACCTCTTCCATTCTGTCAATCATTTTGGTGATGTTGGCTTTTCGTGGCTTAATTTGATTGTAGATATAGACAGAGAAAAGTAGAATGAAACCCGAAAGAGCGACTATAATCGGCATGTAACCCATTGTTGTATGTTTTGTGTTTGACCTAATTTGTTCGAAGTAAATTTTTTTTGAGAACAAAAGCAAAGTTAACCCTTAATAGCGCCTTATTACCCTATTCTTTTATGTCATTATCGGTTTTCTTATCATATTTGACCAATGACTGATTCTGCCAATAAAAAAGTATTGATCATCACTTACTATTGGCCACCTAGTGCTGGAGGTGGAGTGCAGCGTTGGCTTAAATTTTCTAAGTACCTGCCAGAATATGGTTGGGAACCTGTGATTTTCACTCCCGAAAATCCTGATTTCGACTTGAAAGATGAGTCCTTGGCTAGAGATGTTTCTCCACAAACTGAAGTTTTAAAATTTCCGATTTGGGAACCCTATTCAATATTTAAGAAGCTTTCTGGAAGAAAGGAATTGAAGCAGGGACAAGTATTAGAAGGAGGTAAGAAGAGCATCATGTCTCGATTGGCGATTTGGCTACGAGGAAATGTCTTTATTCCTGATCCTAAAGTATTTTGGGCAAAGCCTTCTGCTGACTACATCGCTACTATTTTAGAGAGTAACCATATAAAAACCATCGTTACTACGGGGCCGCCACATTCCATGCACCTGATTGGCTTAAAGCTCAAGATGAAGAACCCAGCCATCACTTGGATAGCCGACTTTAGAGATCCATGGTCGAAATGGGATATACTTCAGAAATTCAACATGAGTGTTTTGGTTTGGCGAAAGCACAGAAACTTAGAGCAGCAGGTGATACGGGCTGCAGATTGTGTGCTGACGGTAAGCGATAGTTGGAAAAGCGATTTTGAAAAACTAGGTGCAAGAAGAGCCAAAACCATCACGAATGGTTTCGATGAAGAGGATTTCAATACCTCCATTTCCGCTCCGCATCCTAATAAGTTTAGAATAAGCCATGTAGGCATGCTGAATGTTTTTAGAAATCCAGAATGGTTTTGGA
>CAXBPM010000278.1:0-4982 GCA_963977345.1 uncultured Roseivirga sp. | reverse complement strand
CGTCTTTATCCATTCCTCTTCTGAAAAGAAGCGACCCACCTATAATGATGAAGATAACAGGCCAGAATTCGAAGATGTCTCTAAAGTCAAGATAGTATACATCCCTAATTAGGAAGGCAATTCCGATGGCTACAAACGTTAAGCCTAGACCTACTTTTTCTCTCACTGTCGCAATTAAAATACCGATGAGGATCATAATGGAATACCATTCGGTAAAGTACCAAGGAAGACGAATGTTGAGGACATCAATGTTATCTAAAGTCCAAAGCGAACCGATGACAAGAAATAATGCTCCTACTATATACCGTTTACTAGCTGATTGTGACATAATTTTTTTTGTTAAATGCAGGCAGAAAATTTTCTGCCTGCTGTGGTTGTTGTTTTGAGTAATTGTTGTTGTTTAATTGACCGATGTTTTTTGACCTTTGGGCTTGAAACACATTCAAATGTACGTGGGATTAGGCCATTTTTGTTGGCGGAATTCGGTGAACGAACGCCTGAACTCGGTAAACGCACAATGTTTTCGACCACTACATTCAGCAGTTTTAAATAATCGGTGAATAACATGACCGAATTACTTTCTAACTAGTGCTTCATTGCCTAATTTTGAATTGAATAAAATCTCATCACATGGAATATAGAATAGAAAAGGATACCATGGGGGACGTTAAAGTTCCTGCGGACAAATATTGGGGTGCCCAAACGGAGCGCTCTAGAAACAACTTTAAAATTGGGCCAGAAGCCAGTATGCCACTTGAGGTAGTATATGGTTTTGCCTACCTTAAAAAAGCCGCAGCTCATACCAACCACGCTTTGGGTGTTTTAGCCGTTGAAAAGCGTGACCTTATTTCAAAAGTTTGTGATGAGATTTTAGAAGGAAAGCATGATGACCAATTTCCATTGGTGATTTGGCAAACGGGTTCGGGCACGCAATCAAATATGAATGTGAACGAGGTAGTAGCCAACAGAGCGCATGTAATTGCTGGCCATAAATTAGGCGAAGGCAAAACAGAAGTTCACCCGAATGATGATGTGAACAAATCGCAGTCATCTAACGATACTTATCCAACAGGCATGCACATAGCGGCCTATAAAATGATTGTGGAAACCACCATTCCAGGAGTGGAAATGCTGAGGGATACGCTTCAGGCCAAGTCTCAAGAGTTTATGAAAGTGGTGAAAATTGGCCGTACACACTTAATGGACGCTACTCCACTTACATTGGGACAAGAATTTTCGGGCTATGTTTCTCAATTGACCCATGGCTTAAAAGCATTAAGAAATACTTTAGAACACCTTTCAGAATTGGCTTTGGGTGGTACTGCAGTAGGAACGGGTATCAACACACCAGAAGGTTATTCAGAATTGGTCGCGGAGAAGATTGCTGACTTTACGGGTCATCCTTTTATTACTGCTGAAAATAAATTCGAAGCACTAGCGGCCCACGATGCATTGGTAGAAACCCACGGAGCGCTCAAGCAGATGTCAGTTTCTTTGAACAAAATTGCCAATGACATCAGAATGTTGGCTTCAGGTCCTCGTTCAGGGATTGGCGAAATCATCATTCCATCAAACGAACCAGGCTCTTCTATTATGCCGGGCAAAGTAAATCCAACGCAGTGCGAAGCCATGACAATGGTTTGTGCTCAAGTAATGGGTAATGATGTTGCGGTTTCAGTAGGGGGTGCACAAGGCCATTATGAGTTGAATGTTTTCAAACCAATGATGGCATACAATGTATTGCAGTCTGCACGTTTAATTGGAGATGCCTGTGTTTCTTTCACTGAAAATTGTGCTGTTGGCATTGAGCCTAATTATAAGAGCATTCAGCAACATGTGAATAATTCATTGATGCTGGTTACGGCTTTGAACACCAAAATTGGTTATGAAAAGGCAGCTAAAATAGCAAAGACCGCTCATGAGAATGGAACTACCTTAAAGCAAGAAGCTGTCAATTTAGGCTACTTAACAGCCGATGAGTTTGACGAATGGGTAAGGCCAGAAGATATGATCGGAAGTTTGAAAAGCTGACATTAAAGTTATAATTTGTCATTTAACGGGTTTCACTCAAATAAATCAAAGATAAGATGAAAACTTCTAAGGTATTTTTCACGCTTTTACTGGGCATTTTTATTGCCACAGCCGCTATTGGTCAAGAAATGACCAAGGCCGAAAAGAGGGCTTTCAAACAAGAAATGAAGGTTTGGAAGAAGAAGAAAAAGTCCATGTCTCCAGAGGACTTCAAGGTACTTTCAGAAGAACATCTTAAGCTAAAGGCATCTAATGCAGGTGCTTTGAGTGATATTCAAACGCTTGAAACCCAATTGAGTGGTAAGGATGGTCAGATTGGTGATTTGCAGAAGCAAGTAACTAGAATGCAAGCCGCCTACCAAGCAGGTCAAAAGGAAATAGAGAACCTAAAGGCTGAAAAAGACAAACGTCCAGCATACAACCCAGACATCATCAATGGTGAGGATTTTAGCATTGGCGTTGTATTTAAGGTGCAGGTGGGTGCTTTTAGAAAGGTAGACTTGAAAAAGTACGCTGATACATCGAAGGATTTTGCCGAAGAAGGAGCAGATGACCTTCGAAAGTATGTTATAGGTAACTTTAGAAATTACGAAGACGCCAATGTCCTAAAAAGATACCTAAGAGAAATGGGTGTTGAAGATGCTTGGATCGTACCTTATAGAGATGGAAATAGAGTTCCACTCAAAGACGTTCTTCCAACTGCGGAAAAAACGAAGTAAACTTTTCCCACTTTAAAAACTTTGGCAGTGCTTTAATTAATAAAGCACTGTTTTTTTATATCCTTTTTAGGTTCAATATTTACTATTTTTATACATGCAAAAGAGGTGGTTACTTAATGAAGAAGCGGACGGAGAACTGGTACAGTCGCTTCAAGAAAACCTCGGGATAAGTGAAAATGTAGCTTTTCTCTTTGCGCAAAAGGGAATTAGAAATTACGAAGAGGCCAAAACTTACTTTAGGCCTCAATTAGATCAGTTGCACGACCCCTTTCTTATGAAAGATATGGATCGTGCCGTGGATCGATTATCCAAAGCGCTAGAGAATGGAGAGAAGATTCTAGTCTATGGCGATTACGATGTAGACGGAACCACTTCAGTAGCCACTTTTTATGGGTTTCTTTCCGAAACCCATGATACGCTTGAGTTCTATATTCCGGATAGATATAAAGAAGGCTATGGTGTTTCTAAAACTGGAATTGAATATGCCATCGAGAACGGTTTTCAGCTTATCGTTACACTTGATTGTGGGATTAAGGCGCATGACAGGGTTAGTCAAGCACAAGCTGCCGGTATTGATGTCATCATTTGCGACCACCATACCCCAGGCGATGAATTGCCAGCGGCTTATGCCGTATTAGACCCAAAGCGAACGGATTGTGAATACCCCTATAAAGAACTGTCGGGTTGCGGGGTAGGTTTTAAGCTCTTACAAGCCTATTGCCAAAGAAAAGAAATTTCAGAAGATCCCCTTTTTCAATACCTCGATTTACTGGCCGTAAGCATAGCTTCCGATATTGTTCCCATTACAGGCGAAAACCGTGTGTTTACCTATTTTGGACTTAAAAAGCTGAATCAAGATCCTAGGCCTGGTCTAAAGGCATTGGTAGACCTTTGTAAGAACAGAAATGACTTTACCGTATCCAGTATAGTTTTTGGCATTGGCCCTAGAATTAATGCCGCTGGTCGAATGGACCACGCCAAGGCATCTGTAAAACTACTTTTGGCCAAAACCGAAGAAGAAGCAGACGCGAAAGCATCGGTGATCAACGATAAGAATGATGCGCGAAGAGATTTCGATAATACAATTACGGAGGAGGCATTGCTGATGATTCAGTCTGATGAGCTGCTGCTAAACGCGAAATCAACCGTTCTATATAAAGAAGATTGGCATAAAGGCGTGATTGGTATTGTGGCTTCTCGTTGTATCGAAAAGCACTATCGCCCAACGGTTATTTTGACAGAATCGAATGGCAAAGTAACTGGTTCAGCCCGCTCAGTGATGGGTTTTGATGTTTACAATGCCATTACTGAATGTGCCGATTTGCTCAACCAATATGGTGGACATATGTATGCCGCTGGGGTTACGATGGAGATAGAGAACGTAAAGGCATTTCAAGAAAAATTTGAAAGTGTGGTGGCCAGAACCATCACCGATGACCAACTTGTTCCAGCCATTAAAATTGACTTAGTCATTTTTCTTGATGACATCCATTTCAAGTTTTATGAAACGCTCAAGCAGATGGGGCCTTTTGGTCCGCAGAATATGCAGCCTGTTTTTGTTTCTGAAAATGTACATGCCGAGAACGCCAAAGTACTGAAAGAACAACACCTTAAGTTTACAGTAAAACAGGAGGGAACAAACGGTTCTATCGATGCCATAGGTTTTGGTTTGGGCGAATATTACGATTTGGTAAATTCTGGCATGAAATTTCACATGGCCTATACCATTGAAGAGAACGATTTTAGAGGACATAAGAGTCTTCAACTCTTCATTAAGGATATTAAGTTTGAATGATTATTCTATTTTTGCCATTCCATCATGAAATTAAGAGCCGATAATCTCGTCAAGACGTACAAAAAAAGAAAAGTAGTTAACGATATTTCTGTGGAGGTTGAGCAGGGAGAAATCGTTGGATTGCTGGGGCCAAATGGTGCTGGGAAAACCACTACATTCTATATGATTGTTGGCTTGATTAAGCCAAATGAAGGAAATGTATATCTCGAAGATGAAAATATCACGCCTTTACCAATGTTCAAAAGAGCCAAATTAGGCATTGGATACTTGGCTCAGGAACCTAGTGTTTTCAGAAAGCTTACCGTTGAAGAAAATATTATGGCGGTGCTTGAAATGACCAAACTCCCAAAGAAATTGCAGAAGGAAAAGATGGAATCTCTCTTAGAAGAGTTTAGTCTTACCCATGTAAGAAAGAATAAAGGTCAAGTACTTTCGGG
>CAXBPM010000277.1:0-5002 GCA_963977345.1 uncultured Roseivirga sp. | reverse complement strand
ATGACCAACGTAGACGAGCTCTTCGATCTATTGGTAAGCCTTGGCCAGCATCCTAAAGAAAAAACCGATACCGTTACTGTAATGGAAAAAATCGGTCACTTTATGGACGAGGAAAATCAGCGCATTTTCGATAAGTACAAGAAGAAAAAGAGTAATGCTGAAATTACAGAGATTATAGAAAATGAATTGAATATTCAGCGTGTGCTGAAACGTTCATTCAAAGATTTTGATGGCGGTTATGCCATGGTAGGCTTATTGGGTCACGGAGCTTCTTTCGTAGTGCGCGATCCAAATGGAATTCGCCCAGCCTTCAAATATATTGATGATGAAGTGATCGTGGTAGCCTCTGAAAAGCAGGCGATCAAAGCGGCCTTCAATGTGAACTATTCCGACATTTCTGAAGTAGAGCCGGGCCATGCACTGATTGTGCACAAGGACGGTGAATGGGATGAAGTGCCGATCATGAAGAAGCGTGAGCTTAAGGCTTGTTCTTTCGAAAGAATTTATTTCTCGAAAGGTACCGATCCGGATATCTATCGTGAAAGGAAGGAGCTTGGTAAGCTGTTGATTCCTCAGATTTTGAAGGCGGTTAATTTCGACCTGAAGAACACCGTTTTCTCTTTCATTCCGAATACTGCTGAAATCTCCTTTTTGGGAATGATGCAGGGGGTTGATGAATATCTGCTCCGCAAAAGGAAAGACATTATTATTGATGGGAAACCTCACATTGATGATGTTGAAGAGCTTTTAAGCTTTCAACCTAGAGTTGAGAAATTGGTAATCAAAGATGCCAAACTCAGGACTTTTATTGCGAGTGATGAAAGTCGCGACCAGTTAGTGGCCAGCGTTTACGACACAACTTACGAAGTAATTAAGAAGAATGTAGATACCATCGTAATTGTCGATGATTCGATTGTTCGAGGAACTACTTTGGAGAAGAGCATTCTGAAAATGCTCGACTTACTTGAGCCTAAAAAGATCGTGATTGTTTCATCAGCACCTCAAATTCGTTACCCTGATTGTTACGGAATTGACATGTCGAAAATGAAGGAGTTTGTTGCCTTTAGGGCCATGCTGCTTTTGTTGGAAGATAAATATGGCAAAGACCATACAGAGCTTCAAAAGGTATATGATATTGCGAATCAGCACATAAATGACAAAGAGCAGTCGAACTATATTCAGAGCTTGTACGATCAGTTTACTGATGACGAAATCTCACAGAAAATTACAGATATAGTAAGACCAAAAGGAATGAAAGCTGAATTGGAAGTGGTTTATCAAACGGTTGATAATTTACACAAGGCTTGTCCTAATAATTCTGGCGATTGGTACTTCACAGGCAACTACCCAACTCCGGGTGGTCACCGAGTAGTAAATAAATCGTTTATGAATTTCTTTGAAGGAAAAGAAGGAAGGGCTTATTAAGCCCTTTTTTTATGTCTGAATTTTAAGGTAACAAACTGAAGTCAATTTTAGGGGCAACTCCCATAGGTTCACGTTCAATCATGCTGTCAATGGTTGTCCAGCCTGTAAAGAAGCCACAGTTTTTCATAAAGAAGGAAGTGCCGTCAGCGCCACCAGCATAGTCCATTCTAGATTCTTTTCGAGCCGTAGCATCAGCGGTAAACTTGGCGGTGGTCATTTCATGCCAGTTACCTTTGGTGTCGTACACCCATTGGTTTGAATAGAGTCCTTTCCTTGTTTGGTTGCCCGTTTCGGTATGGAAATTCTCTAAGAATGAATGAGGTCTTTTTAAATAAGTATCGGTTTTAGGTCTTCTGAAAGAAGCGATCAATTCCCACTTTCCAATTTCAGGAGCAAAGAAATAAGCGGTATAATCTGTACTGTTATTCCCTGCTGGCTGAGCTTTCAAAAGGAAACGATAGCTCGTCCCAGCCTTCCACATGTATTTGCGGTAGCTTTGTCCGCCCGAGCCTTCATTGCCAAACTCGCCAGTATAAACGCCATCTCCTTTTTTCAACATTTTAATCTGTTGGTCTTCAGGAATTTCTTTTGGGTTATCTGTTTTGAACGGACTCCAAACTGAGAATAGAATTCTTCTTTCGTCAGCGCCATTCACTTGCATGCCGAAATAGCCTTCTGCAAATCCGTTGGCCATAAAATAACTGCCCAATACATCTTCGCCTTCAGGTATATTGATTTCATTATAGAAATAGAGCACGTCCGATGCCGCCTCGGGTACCTGATATGTCAGGTGAACAGAAGGGCCTCTTCGCCCCCAGTAAAAGTCTTCTTTGGCGAAATAGACCTTGCCTTCGGTAGCAGCTCCGCCAATCAATATTTCAGAAATATCTATGGATGCTGCATTGTCATCACCTGTGATTTCGAGCGTATGATAGCCCGGTGTTTCAATATTGAAAGTGGCAATTGAAACCAAATCGAGTTCAGTATTAGAGAGCTTTATATTTTGGTTTTTGCCATTAAAACTGACATTCAAAGTTGTGGCATCAGTTGATTTTGCCTTCATTCCAATTTTGATTTCTCCAGCTTCAGCCGTATAAAAATAGGTTTTGGCGGAGGCGCCATTTGGGTTCCAATCTTTTACTCCATTGTCCAATAGGTTGCGATCTTGTTGAGAATCCAGTCCCTCAATCCAAGTATTTCCCTTGGTAGGTATGGCAATTGGTAATTCTTCTGCGGTAAATTTCTCCACTTTTGGAGCACATCCGAACAGGGTAAGCAGTAGTAAGGGCAGAATTAGTTTATACATCGCGCGTGTGTTTGAGATTTAAAAGTAGCGAATGAGAGCACATGAAAAAACAGATTTAATGCTTATACCATTCATCAAGGGGTGAGGTAAAAAAGCATCAATAGGAGTTATGAGCTGAGGTGGCTTATTTGCCAGAGCACCTATGGCTATCTTCAATATGAGTAAGCGAATAGTTATAAACTTTTCTTGCGCCCAGTAGGACAGTGAAGGTGAGGGTAGAAAAGTTCTAAGCTTTGTTGAAGTAGGAGCTAGTTGAAAGTCTAAATTTCATAAATGGTAATAAAAAAAGTAGTCTCATTTTCAAAAATGAGTTGTATTTTGGGGTGCTCAATTTAATTATAACTAGTCTGTTTTATCAATGCGAAAGTTCAATTCTATTCGCCCTATATTTTTTGCAAGTGTTTTTACACTGATTCCTTTTTTAACCAACGCCCAGGTAAAAAGAGACTCATTATTACAAATCTGGGAATCAGCAAAGCATGACACTGTTAGAATTAGAGCGGATATTGGCCTAGCAAGATTATACGAGACAGAGAACTTTGATTCTGCATTATACTTTTACAATAGAGCATTGTCATCGGCAAATAAGAAGCCTGCTAACAAATACCCCTTCTACAAAATTTTAGTCAATGATAATCTGGCACTGGCATATATATATAGCACAGATAGCTTTCCTAAAGGCTTGGATTTATTGAGAGAGGTGGAAACCGAGTATTCTAAAAACAATTTCATTTCGAAGGCCATTCAGGCTAACTTCCAATTGGGGTATAATTTGGGGAGGAAGCATCTCTACGATAGCTCGGTCAGGCGGTACGAGCGGATGATTCTTTTGAATAAAATGGCTGGTACAGAGCAAAGTCTGGCAGAAGCATATAATAATGCGGGCCTTAATAATTATTATCAAGGTAAATTTCAGAAGGCGATAGAGTACACGCTAGAAGGAGTGAGGCTAAAGGAGCTGCTTCCCAATAAGGCTGGGGTAGCTTCTAGCTATTTGAATTTAGGGCTGTCTTACCAGAATCTAAAGTATTACGAAAAGGCTAAGGAATACTATAAAAGAGCTGCTGATCTTTTCGAGAAAGAAGGGAGTAAGGGAGGTCTTGCATTGAGTTATAAAAACAGGGGCGATTGCCTGGTGGGTCAGGATAGTTTGAATAGGGCGGAAGAACACTATAATGAGGCGTTTAAACTCTATTCGGAGATTGAAGATGGCTATGGTGTCTCTGACTATTATTGGACAATTGGACAGGTTCAACAACGAAGAGGGGAGTACAAGGAAGCCGAACAGAGTTATTTACAGGCAGAAGCCACATTCCCTCCAAGAATAAGTGACAAGCTAAGGGCTAAAACTTATTCGTCAATTGCAGAAGCAAAAGTACTACTGGTTGACTCCGTTTATAGTGATTTTTCAGAGCAGACACGTTCAACTTTGATATCCGCTAAAGACTATGGTGAAAAAGCTTGGTTATATGCCTCGCAAATAGATGCCCTGATACACCTGCAAGAAGCAAGTGCGGCATTGACTAAGGTCTATAAACGGCTTGACCAGAGTGAGAAGGCATTAGAATGGGCTGAGAAATTAATGGATGTAAGTAGTCAAATGGATGAGAAGGCCAAGGCCGATGCCATAGCAAAAATGGCTGCTGAATATGACACAGAGCGTGTGGATGGCGAAAATGCGCTACTTCAGGAAAGTCAGAAAAGGCAAGAAGCTCAGCTCAAACAACAACAGGCTTTAATTATTGGAGCTGTAGTAATTTTGATTCTAATTATTGCAATTGCAATTGTTGTTCAACGAAGTAAGCTGAAGCTAAAAAAGGCAAATGTTCAGGTCGAAAAATCATTACAAGAAAAAGAACTTTTGCTCAAGGAGATTCACCATAGAGTAAAGAATAATCTTCAGGTAGTTTCAAGCCTTTTAGAATTACAATCACGAGAAATTGAGGATGAAGAAACTCAGGCGACCTTTATGGAGGGCCAAAACAGGGTAAAGGCCATGGCTTTAATTCACCAAAAGCTCTATCAAAACGAGAACTTGGCAACGATCAATTTTGAAGACTATGCCAATATGTTGATTGGAGAGTTAGGTACTATTTATAATATGAAGGCTGATGTAAAAACTGTAGTGAATGGAGGCTTAGCATCTGATTTTGATATAGACACGGCAGTTCCGTTGGGCTTGATTTTGAACGAATTGATTTCAAATGCTTATAAATACGCCTTCAATGGCGAAGAACAAGGAGCTCTTTCCGTTTCTATTAATTCATTGGG
>CAXBPM010000276.1:0-5015 GCA_963977345.1 uncultured Roseivirga sp. | reverse complement strand
AAGAGCCTGTGACTTGGCAATTGTTCGCATCACGGATGGTCACATTGTAAGTTCCAGGGGAAAGGTTACTTAAGTTCTGACTTGTGCTTCCGTTTGACCAGTTGTAAGTATAGGGTGCTGTTCCGCCTGACACATTCAGACTAATGGCACCATCGGCTGCCCCATTGCAGGTGATTTGCCCTACAGTTGGGGTGAAAGTTAACGCTGCAGCCGGTTGATTGATTTGAACAGTTTCTGTAGTGATACATCCTTTTGCATCGGTAATAGTAACAGTGTAGCTGCCAGCAACTACTCCATTTAGATCTTCTGTGAGATCACCATTCGACCATGAAAAGGAATAAGGTAAATTTCCACCTGTGGGGGTAATATTGACCACGCCTGAGGCGTCACCAAAACACAGCACATCTTGTTTGGTGCTGGTAACGGCTAAAATTAGGGGTTCTGAAATGCTAAGGTTTTGAGTGTTCTGGCAGCCATTGGCATCGGTAACGGTAACGGTATAGTTTGCTGCCGAAAGTCCAGTTCTGTTTTGATTTGTGTCTCCATCATTCCATAAATAAGTAAAAGGGGCGGTGCCACCACTGACATTAAGGCTTATGGTTCCATCATCTGCGCCATTACAGGTGACATCCGTTTTAGTAGTGTTGACTGAAAGAATGGCGGGTTGAGTAATGGTAAACGAATCGAATTTAATACAGCCATTTGCATCGGTTACTTGCACTGTATAAACGCCAGGAGAAAGGTTACTTAAATCTTGAGAAATGGCCCCAGTATTCCACGAGTAAGAATAAGGGGCAACTCCACCAGTTACCTCAAAATCAATACTTCCATTGGCCGAACCATTGCAAGTCACGTTGGTAGCTGTTCCACTTAAAGCCAACACTTCGGCTGGTTCATCAATGGTAATGGCTTTAACGATAGAACATCCCGAGGCATCGGTGATTGTTACTGAATAATTTCCTGCGGCTACATTTACTAAATCTTCAGAAACCGCTCCATTCGACCAGAGGAAGGAATAGGGAGCTGTTCCATCTGCCGGGGTGAGGTCGATGGATCCAGTGGACTGGCCTTTGCACAACACATCTTGCTTGACAACTACAGAGGTAAGCGGGTCGGGTTCTACGATGGTGAAGGATTCGAAAACCGAACATCCGCTCGCGTCTTCAATGGTTACCGAATAACTGCCTGCGATGAGCCCAGAAATATTATCGGCTGTTGCACCAGTATTCCACAGGTAAGTATACCCTCCCGTTCCGCCAGTAGGCGCCAAAGTTACACTTCCGTCTACCTGACCATTACAGCTAATGTCTTCAACCACAGCATTTGCAACAATCAGATCTGGTTCACCTAGCGTTACATCTTGGGTTGTGGAGCAGGTGGTGCCATTGTCCGTAACTGTTACTGTATAAGTTCCAGCGGGCACATTTGTCAATGTTGCTCCAACTGCTCCTGTGTTCCAGTTATAGGTATAAGGGCCAGTTCCGTTACTGGCGAGCACGGTGATACTTCCGTCTGCAGCTCCATTACAAGTAGGCTCGGTGAGAACAGTAGGTGTAACAATAATTTGTGGAGGGTCGGTTACGGTGTAGTTGTCAGTGAATGTACAGCCGTTTGCATCGGTTACGGATACGGTATAATTGCCAGAGGATAAACCAGCAGCAGTTGCGGTATTCGCTCCGCTTGACCAAATGTAACTATAAGGTGCTATTCCGCCCTGCATGACTATATTTAAGCTTCCATCACTTTCACCAAAACAAGAGGGAGAATTGTTCGTGATAGACTGAAGAGAAAGTGCGGCTGTGGGCTCATTAATAGTATAAGTACCCATTACAGTACAGCCGTTTGCATCGGTTACGGTTAAAGTATAGCTTCCCGCGATTCGGTTGTTCAGGTTCTTTCCCGAATTTCCTGTTGACCATGAATAGGCATATGGGGCGGTTCCGCCTGAAGGGTTCGTGCGAATTCTACCTGAATTATCTCCAAAGCATTTAACATCAGTAATGTTTGGGTTGATGGCCAAGGCATTTGGCTCACTTACAGTAAATGTTTCTGAATAATCACAGCCAAGGTTGTCGGTAATGGTGACGGTATAATCACCAGCTGTTAAGCCCAAAATATCTTCGGAAGTTGGTCCATTACTCCAGCTATAAGTGTAACCGCCATTTCCACCAGTTACAGCAATATCAATAGCTCCATCACTGCCCGTATTACATGAGGCATCGGTGATTGAAGAAGTAATAGCAATTGGGTCTGGGGAATCAATGGTGTAGGTTCTATTCACGACACAGCCATTGTCGTCAGTAATGTAGACCCTATAGGTTCCGGGAAGCAAGCTGTTGATTGCGGCTCCAGCGCTAAGAAAAACACCTCCCGGTTCGGTATACCACGCATAGGTATAATTTCCCCAGCCACCTGTTCCTACTACCTCAAGGCTTCCGTTGGCCAAATCACTACAAGTAGCATCGGTTTGGGAAACTAAATTAGCGCCTAAGAAATTGGCTGGCTCCGTTACTGAAAAGTTAATGGTGCCAGCACATCCATCATCATCAGTTACGGTCAGTTGATAATTATCTACGCCCAGTCCGCCAATAGTGATTACGATTCCGCCTACACTTCCTGTTCCAACAATATCGCTGGCACTATTGGTGAGCTCCCAAGCATAATCTGGGTTTCCGTTGGCCATGGTTACCACCACTTGTGCATCAGAATCTCCTTTACAGCTAACATCGTTGACGACTACGGAACCCACCAAATCAGGAGGGTCGGTGACCGTATAGGTAGCGGTTGTAGTATTGAGACCTCCATCAGTAACCGTAACTGTATAATTGTCTGCACCTACGCCTGTAAGAAGAAAGGAGTCTGTACCTACAGGGTTTCCGCCTGAGTCTTCCCATGCGAAAGAGTAAGGCAAAACACCATTCGTTACGCTAATTCTGATTTCACCGACACAACTGTTGATATTAACATTGGAAATCACGGGCCCTTGGGAATAGGCGCTTTGTGCAAGGCCAAAAATGGATGCAAATAATATAATTATTCTAATGAACCACTTTTTACTGTCCTTGATCAGCATTTTAGTTGGTGTCCAGAGTGATAGGTGAAAAGAGTCTTATTAATGCTAATCTAGGCGGTTAAATAGTGAATTCCTATTGTTGGCAAGGGAGGGGTGTGTTAGAATAACACAATATTCGGGGCCTGCTAGAAGCCTCTTTTATTCAATGAAATATAATTATATAAAGTTAACTAACGTTTGAAGAAGTGTCAGTTGCAGAAAGCCGTATTTCAGTGCCGTATTAAAAATTGAGGGTATTGTTGTATGGAAAGGGGTTTTTGGATCAAAGTTTTTTTCACCAAGGTTAATAATTGTTAAAAGGGCAAAGGAATATCTTTTATAAAGTGAGAAAAGACCGATATTCGCCTCATTCTACCAACGCTGGAAAACTTTACCATCTCATTTGAGTATTGACCCCAGTAATTGATCAAAATTTCTAATTTAGAGCCCTTTAACAAATAAGTTAACAATGGAAGCGGTATCAGCAGAATTGGCTAAAATACACCAAGAGAAAATAAGCAAAGTAGCATCGGAAGTAAGTAAGATCGTGGTCGGCCAGGAATATATGGTGAACAGACTCATGATTGGCTTATTCACCAACGGACACATTCTTTTAGAAGGAGTTCCGGGTATTGCGAAAACGCTAACTGTAAATACACTTGCACAAGTACTTCATTTGGATTTCCAAAGGGTGCAGTTTACTCCAGATCTTCTTCCTGCCGATTTGATCGGAACCATGATTTACAATCAGAAGAAAGCAGAGTTTGAAGTAAAGAAGGGCCCTATTTTTACGAATGTAGTTTTGGCCGATGAAATTAACCGTGCTCCCGCAAAGGTGCAGTCGGCATTGCTTGAAGCCATGCAGGAAAAAACGGTAACCATTGGAGAAACAAGTTTTAAGTTGGACAGACCATTCTTGGTATTGGCTACTCAGAACCCAGTGGATCAAGAAGGAACTTACAGTTTGCCAGAAGCGCAGATTGACCGTTTTATGTTGAAGGTAAAAGTGGACTACCCAACTAAAGACGAAGAGTTAGAGGTAATGCGTAGAATGTCGAACATGTCATTTAAGCCTGAGCTTGAAACGCTATTGACCAAAGAAGACATTTTCAGTATCCGAAACGAGGTAAACCAAGTTTCTATTTCTGAATCACTAGAGAAATATATTATAGAGCTGGTTTTTGCCACAAGAAACCCAAAAGACTTTGGATTGACTGAGGAAGCTTATTACATGCAGTTTGGTGCTTCACCAAGGGCAAGTATTAACCTCAACTTGGCGTCTAAAGCACATGCCTTTATGAATGGCCGTGATTACGTTTTACCAGAAGACATTAAGGCGATTGGTATGGATGTGCTGAACCACAGGATTATTCTTAACTATGAGGCCGAAGCTGACGGTATCACTACTGAGCACATTATTGAAAAACTTCTAAAGAAGATCCCAATTAATCATTAAGCTTTATGCTCTGCTTCTTGCTTTGAAAGACAAACATTGTCTGATAAATAGTAAGAATTTATAGAAAATTTATCAACCCTTTTAGAGTACATCTAGCGACTAGTAAAAAATTCACATACGTTTTTTTGCTAGTCGTCACATTTGTATTACCTTTGCTTTTTAAGACAGGGTCTTTTTAAGATTTTGTTTTTGCCTCATCCAAAGCCACCACATTAACAGCCGAACTATTCGGTTGAGTGGTATTCACCTAAACACAGGCTACGTTGAAAAATACTATTCATGACCGAACTCGGTCAGGAAAAATAGTTGAGGTTATATATTTGGACAGATCAGGAAATAGCCCTGAACCTGAGTCTTCTGTCGATGCTGCGTTTTCGTTTATCAAATCTAAATCTTCTTGGTCCTATTTGAGCACTCTTCTTAAGAGTATCGCTCGCCTTTTAACCATTCGGTCTGATAGCGGCCAATCCTCGTATGTATGGCTTTTCAAAATGAGCTATAGGTTAA
>CAXBPM010000275.1:0-5057 GCA_963977345.1 uncultured Roseivirga sp. | reverse complement strand
GCTTCGAATACAAACACGGCAGCTACTCAGTTCAGTATTACGAATGACCAGACTAAGCCTTCAGTAACGATTGCGAGTGCTCCAACCAGCCCGACAAGTGGAGCCTTTAACGTGACAATTACATTTAGTGAAACAGTAACCGGTTTTGTGATAGGGGACTTAACTGTAGCCAACGGAGCAGCGTCTAACTTTGCTGGCTCAGGAACTACTTACACTGCTACTGTTACTCCATCTACTGACGGAGTCGTAACATTGAATGTTGCAGCAAGTGTAGCACAAGATGCAGCTGCGAATACAAATACTGCAGCTACTCAATTTAGCATTACGAATGACGAAACTAAACCTAGTGTGTTGGTTACTAGTACTTCAAGTGTAAAAACGAGCGGAGCCTTTAATGTGACAGTCACATTTAGTGAAGCGGTAACCGATTTTGTGGTAGGAGACTTGACAGTAACGAATGGTGTTGCTTCCAGTTTTGTGGGTTTTGGAACTACTTATACCGCTAATGTTACTCCATCTGCTGATGGGCTGGTAACGGTGAATGTTGCTGCAGGCGTAGCACAAGATGCTGCCAACAATACTAACACCGCAGCACCGCAGTTCAGTATTACAAATGATGAAACGAAGCCAACAGTAATAACAACTAGTAACTCAATCAATATTTTTAGCGGAGCCTTTGATGTGACTTTCACTTTTAGTGAATCAGTTACTGGCTTCGCGATTGGGGACTTAACGATCGGTAACGGAACTGCTTCCAATTTTGCTGGAACAGGGACTACCTACACTGCTACAATTACTCCATCTGCTGATGGAGTCGTAACGGTGAATGTAGCAGCAGCTGTGGCGCAAGATGCTGCCAACAATACAAACACAGCAGCTACTCAGCTCAGCATCACTAATGACCAATCCAAGCCAAGTGTAACACTAACTGCCGGAAGTACAAACCCTGTTGCAGGAGTCTATGTGATCACTGCTCAGTTTAGCGAAGGGGTAATAGGTTTTAGTTTGGATGACATTAAAGTGGTAGGAGGAGTAGCTTCCAATCTTGTGACAGTTGATGCTGATACTTATACGTTCTCGGTAACTTCTGCAAACAGTTCTGCAACCGTAAATATTGCGGAGGGTTTGGCCATTGATGTCGTTGGGAACTATAACACCGCCTCAAACACCTTAAGTCTGATATTTAACTTGGCACCAACCAGTTTGGCACTGAGTAATACATCAATTAGTGAGAACAACAGCATCGGACAGTTGATCGGTAACCTTTCTACAATCGATGCAGATGCAACAGATACGCATACTTATAGCCTTGTGTCTGGCACTGGAGCAACCGACAACGCTAGCTTTACAGTTGCTGGAAACAAACTTCAGGCAGCTGAAATTTTCGACTTCGAAATAAAGACAAGCTATAGCGTTCGTGTAAAAACAGACGATGGAAGAGGAGGTACTTTCGAGAAGCAATTCACTATTTCAGTGACCAACATTGAAGAGCCAAAAGTTCGTATCGTATCGGATTTTGAAATCCCAGCCACTGCGCTAGGCCTAACTTCTAACTTTGATGTTACGATTCACAATGATGGTGATGCAGCCCTGATGGTGAATAGCGTACTCTATCCAAACGGTTTTGTTGGTTTGGTTACTGGCTTGATCATCAACCCGGGAGAGAGCAAAGTGGTGACACTCGGCTTCATGCCGACAGAAGTGAAAATCTACACTGGAACCATCTCATTCATTACCAACGCAGGAACTGTTTCAATCACTGTGAGTGGAGAAGGAGCCATTATTACCGGAGTAGATGACGGATTTATTGATGCTGAAGAAATCAATCTTTTCCCTAATCCAGCACAGGATATTCTGAATATCGACCTTTCGGAACTGGGGAATAGAACGCTAGATATTAGTATCATAAATGCATCTGGCATCCCGATTTTCACTAAGACTAAGGTGACTGATAAAGCTTTAAGATTGAATGTTTCGGGCTATACCAACGGACTCTACATTGTTCAGTTCACAGACGGTATTTCAGTAGTAAGGAAAAAAGTAATGATCAAAAGATAAGAGAGATGAACAGCAATAAGATAAAAATAGGAGTATTTATAATGTTTGTAGCATTGGTCATCGGATGTAAATCTGATGACCCTACAGGACCAACAGCACAGGAAGAAGCATTTGAGCTTTTGGCAGGCGATTGGGCTTTCGGAACAAATGGGAGCATTACACTTGACAACCAAGATGTAAGTCAGAATTACCCAGGCTTCACGCTTTCCTTTACCGATGGCACCTATACCACCACCAACGGAGGTGATCTGTTTAGGGCTACTGGAACATGGACTTGGGCCAATCAGGATGCAGGCAGCATCACACTAGATACTAACGAAGAAGTGAATATTATTGAATTAGGGCCAGGTAGCTTCAAGTTTAGCTTTACCCATACAGGCGGAGGAGTTGCAGCGGGCACTTCGGGCAATTATGTAGTGAGCTTAGAGAAATAAATTGAGGAGTGGGGAATACTAATTTTTGTAGTGGGAGAGGATGTTTTGACACACCTTGATTTTTAGAGAGCCCAATTTGGGCTCTCTTTTTTTATGCTATTAAGGTTAAATAAAGTAGTGTTTCTTCTTCAACCAAAAGGGAATTCGAACCAATAAAATGAAAGCGAATACGCACGAAATTATTCCCGTAACTGTGAAGGGAATGATTTTATTAATTAGAAAAACAGACTGATGTTTGGTTTGAAACCTCGAGAGATTGGGATCTCATGCCCGTTTACTATAAGATGGCTGGCCGACCGTTGCTCCACATAGAAAGTGTTTACCAAGTAGGAGCGATGCACCCTAATAAACGAATCAGGTAATTCTGCCTCAATTTCTTTCAGTAATTTCCTTTGTATAAAATGTTTGTCTTTGGTGTGGACTTCAATATAAACGCCATCTGATTTGATATGAGTTATGTCGTTAGGGTTAATGCCTTCAACACCATGTGTTGTCCGGATATCAATCATTTTTGGCAGACGATGAACTATGATTTCAAGGGCTGCTGTTACATCATTGGGTTGGAAAGGTTTACTAATATATGCTGCTGGAGCTAACCTTGCAGCCTTCTTAAGGGTTTGGTCATCACGATTGGCCGTAAGAAACACAAAGGGCTTGTGGTGTTCTTTCATCTTTGGAGCGATATCCAAACCTGTAAGTTTTCCTGACAGGAAAATATCTATTAAAGCCGCATCGAAATTCCAATCTGTTTGTTTCAGAAAATCCTCTGCACTATAGTAAACTCCAACCACCCAAAAATCTTTGGAGCTGATCAGTTCTTTGAGATGAGTTGCAGCAAAGAACTCGTCTTCGATAATAACAATCTTAGCCTTCAGCATGAAAAGAAAATTTGAATTGACCACTATTAGGGTTAAACATAAAGTCAGCGCCACCAACCCTATCAATCAGTTGCTTGATTAACAGACTACCTGTGCCTTCAGCATAATCATCTGGCCAAGGGGAGTCATCTTTGTAGTCAAACATAAAGTCCTCTCCAATTTCAGTAATGCTGATCTCTACTTTTTTTATGTCTGCCTTACAATGTTCGAGCGTATTGGACAACATCTCGTTAAAAATAAGTCCGAAATAAATGATTCGCTCACTACGAATTTTCACAGTATAAAAGCGAGTTGTCACTATAAAATGCGTTGAAGAGATTTCGGTGTACAGCTTAATAATTTCCTGAAAAAAGGTTTGAAGGCTTACGTGCTCATTGTGAATATCAAAATAAAGATGCTTGTGTAAGGCGCTGATGGTGTGTATTTTGCCAGACATACGATCAATAGCGCGTCTGTTATTCGGGTTCAAGTCTTTGCCAGCAAACTCAAGCATCGAAATGATCATTTGAAGATTGTTCTTGATTCTATGGTTACTCTCCACCATCAACATCTGGTATTTTTGATTAGCGACTTCCAATTGACTGTTAATTTGTCTCACAGATCTTTTAAGTCTTCTTTCTCGGTAAAAGAGGATTGCAATGCTAATAATAACCAAACCTAGAATAGAAAGGTAGATGGTCAATTCTTTCACTCTAATCCCTTGCCTCTCTAGTGCCAATTCTGAATTCACTGCATCATTCTGAAATTTCAAGGTCTCCTGTTGAACTCTGAAGTTGTCCATTTGATTGGAACTTTTAGCTCGATCATAAGTGAGAGCACTCTGAAGGCCTTTAGAGCCCCATTCATAATAGGCAAGGCTGTCATTTTTGTTCGTTATCTGATGTTTTGAGATGATCCTATACAACTCTATTTCGGCAGTGTACCAGTTTTTATCCTTCAGTTTCTCTAATAGAATGGTAATTACGGAGTCAGCCTTGCTCACTTCACGGGTACTAAAAACATAAATGTTAAGGGCTTTGGTCATGGCGCCCACGTAATTCTGCTCGTCTCCGTTTTTCAGTAGAAGGCGTGCTGCATCTAAGTGATAAGCCAAGCTTATTTCGGGGCCCGTGTCAATGAAATATCCGATCTGATTTTTAAGTAGGCCTTCCTCTATTTCAAAGCCATGCTCTTCTGCAATGCTAATTGCGCTATCTAAATAACTTCTTACAGTGTCCTTTCCGGATATTGAATCTTTAAACCAATTAGATTGATGATATATGGCAGCAAACCGATCGAGAAGGCGAACATGCTGAAGCGGGTATTTCTCGCTGCCTTTAATGCTTTTTAGTACCTCAATTGCGCTTTGAAAATCCTCTGTTTTACGCAAAATTTCGGCCAGATCGATTCTCGCCTGGATCTCATCTTTCTCCAAACCCATCCGCTGCGCTAAATCAATGGCTTTGTCCATTTCTGCTATGCTTTCGGCATAAAGAAGGACACCGCTTAACTCAAGCGCCTTGTCATAGTGCTGCTGAAAGGTCAAAGAGATGTCCTCTTGAGCGATCAAAAATAGGGGTGACGTGGTCAGCCAGAGAATCAATATGGGTTTGAAGTAGGAGTTCACAAGTTTCTAAAAATAAGCTATTGATTGTTGACTCCAACTCAAGATGTTGTGAAAAACGGATTTTTGTAGTGAAGCATCTAA
>CAXBPM010000274.1:0-5072 GCA_963977345.1 uncultured Roseivirga sp. | reverse complement strand
CGCTGAGCTCGGTAATGTGGCGACAAAATTTCAACACCAGCTTTATTAAAACCATCCTGAATATTCTGATGTAAATCAGAGTAGATTTTGGACATTTTTTGTACCTCTCGCGTCCTTACGTTTATTTGATAGCTCACATAAAAGTCATCTAGGCTAGTTTGATACACATAAGGTTTTGGGAGTTTTTTTACATGCTCCGTTTTTAAACCTGCTTCAATTAACAATTGATGTACTTGCCTCCATGGCACATCGTAACCAATAGTAACTGTGGAATGCAGAATAAGTCCGTCCTCATCATTAGCCGTAGTGTAGTTTATAGTATGGCTAGTAAGCAAGTTGGAGTTTGGAATAGTTATGATTTCGTTCTTGATCGTTTTGATTCTTGTATTGAGCAATGACTTCTCTTGAACATCTCCTGTTACATCTCCAATCCTCACACGGTCTCCAATTTTGAATGATCGCATGTAGGTGACCACTACCCCTGCAATAACGTTTGAAATGGCAGAGGCGCCTCCTAAAGCAATCAATAAACCAAAGAAAGCAGAAACACCTTTGAAGCTTTCGGAGCCTCCCATTGGTAAGAGTGGAAAAACACCTATAAGTACTAAAGCTAAAATTACTCCCTTAAGAATATTGTAAGTAGGTTTTGCCCAGTCAGGGAAAAAACCAGGGACAACCAGTCTCGAATTTTCAATTTCTATCCTAAAGAATTTTATCATTTTCAGGAAGTAACTGGTCACAACTACGGTCACCACAATGGTTAACAAATTAGGTAGGTAGCCTAACAGTCCACTCCCAAGTTTCTTAAGGGGAGTGAGTATTAATTGAAACAAGGTGTTGGCAATTCCCTGCGTCCAAGGGAAAAGGCTAAAGAGAATAGGTAGAAGCAAGTACACTACTAACACCAAAACCACGATCCTTAATCCTTTCGCAGCATATATAATAATGGATGTAAGCGCGTCTGATTTAAGAAGTTGATAGTTCTTAACTGAAATATTTTTTATTCGCTTTCCCTCTTGGGCATGGATTTTAATATAAATAGCTCTAAAAAATCTATTGTAAAATTTAAGTCCATACAGAAAGGCGCCAATGATTAAAAGCGCAATCAGGATGTTGATTACCAAGCCTTGCCAATTAAATATTGTCTCTTTGGTAAGGCCATCTTGAAGAAATTCGAAATAATAATTGGTGGCCCGATTAAGGTTTAGTCCCAAAAGAGAAGCATCCTTGTCGGTGACACTCATTATAATAGTCCCTTCAACAACAATGTCTAGGGTAATATTATTTTTAGAAATCTTTAAGGAGTCAACAACTTTGGACTCGTTGGAAAGGAAATCGGCTATTTTCCGATTAATTTGATTCACCCTTTCTTCTGCAGAAAAGGGCCCAATACCTTGCTGAAGATAAAAGAGGGTATCTTTTGCAATTACAGGAAAACCTGCTGGTTTAACTTGGGTAATACTATCCGTTTCTACCTGAGCTCTAAGCCCCTGAAAGGAAAGCATTAAAATAAGAAAGCTGAAAACTATTTTCATATCGAAACAATGCTACGCATTATCATGATAATAGTTTTCAGCTTAGAAAACAATTTTATTTTTAGAGGCTCATCATCTCTTTAAAGCGCGCAGCTTGCCTTCTACTTACTTCCACTTTGTCGCCACCGCGTAACACCACCATTAAACCACCATTGAACCAAGATTCAATACTTTCAACCCAAGTAAGGTTGATGATGTGCTTTCTGCTGGCGCGGAAGAATGATCTATCGTCTAATCTTTCGTCTAAGGCGTTCAATGACTTGTGAATCATTGGTTTAAAGTTGTCGAAATAGATTTTGATGTAATTGCCATCAGATTCGAACAAACGAATATTCTCCAACTTCACAAACCAACATTTGTCGCCATCTTTTACAAAAACACGGTCATTCGGGCCTAATTTCTTGTCTTCTACTTCGCCTATTTCTTCAGGCTGAGCACGTTTTAATAGCTTATTTAAAGCATCTTTTAAACGGTCTGGCTCAATTGGCTTCAATAAATAATCGAGTGCATTAAAGTCAAACGCCTTAAGTGCATACTCATCGTAGGCGGTGGTGAAAATTACTTCTGGAACATTGTCTAAGGATTCAAGCAGCTCAAAACCTGTTTTCTCTGGCATCTGAATATCCAAAAACAACAAATCCGGTTTTAGTGAATTAATCTTTTCCAATGCGTCCTCAGCATTTACCGCTTCTCCTACAATGTCGATTTCAGGATATTCCTGAAGCAAATTGGTTAGCTCTTTTCGGGCTAATCTCTCGTCATCTATTATAAGTGCTTTCATAAATTATTGGCTAACTGTTAAATCCCCTGTGGAATTCTAACTTCTGTAATTACAAACTTATCATTTTCATTGTAAATATTGAATCTCGCTTCCGATCCATAGATCAATTTTAGTCTTTCTTTGGTGTTACTAATACCATAACCACCTTTTTTCCCAGGTTTCTTGACTCCATGAACATATTGACCGCTATTTTTAATCCTTAGATTCAGCACAGAATCTTCGCAAATACTTTTTATTTCGATGATTCCACCGTCTACCAAATTTGAAACCCCATGCTTAATTGCATTTTCCACCAAGGTTTGGAGCATCATTGGAGGGATCTGAAAATGGTTGGAGCGCGGATCGATATTGTACTTGATTTTTAGCCGCTCTTCAAACCGAATAGATTCAAGTGCCAAATATGCCCTTACCGTATTTAATTCATCATTAAAATTAATGACTCTTTTTTTGTCCATTATAAGAGAGGTTCTTAAAATATTGGACAGTTGAGTAATGGCTATTTTTGCTTTGGCGGGCTCTTCATCTACCAAAGCCCTTACGCTATTTAAGGCGTTAAAAATAAAGTGCGGATTTAGCTGAGATTTAAGTTGATTCAGCTGCATTTCGTTAATGGCCGCTTCATACTTTAATGATCTGTTGTTGCTTTCTAGGTAATGGTAAAGGAAGTAAATGGTGCACCAGATCACGTAAAGGAACGATACTGTGAGCAAATCTATAATGACCTGGACAAAGAATTCTCCATTGATGTATTCAGTACTTCTGGAGACTAAGTAAAAAAGCTGATAGAGCAAACTTGAAAGCAAGGCTACAACCAGAATAAGTCCCAATATTCTTGAAACAATTTTGCCCAAATCTACCTTGAGCCAGTTGTACTTAATTATTATGTTTCGAATTACAAAGTGAGAAACAAGAAAAGGAATTAAACTTTGCGCAATGGCTTCAAATTGCTGTCTACGCATTTGTTCTTCACTTTCGCCAAGTGCCGAAATAAAAATTAGATTGATGATGGCAGGCAAAGCCCACCCAACGATTTGTAATGTCCAATATAACCGCTTCTTCCGCACCCCAAAAAGTAAGAATAAAAGCGCAGTCTGCCGTTCATGATTTTATAAAAGGCAGAAATATATCCTGATTATAAGGATTCTCCCTGTTTATAATTTTTGTTTCGAACGAAAGTTCGAATAATTAAGCGTGTTCCTCGATCATAAGTAAAGTAGTTCCAAACCCAGTTACTGAAAACCACAAGGCGATTTCTGAAACCAATAATTGAGAGCAAATGAACGAACATCCAAACTAACCAAGCAGGGAAACCACCGAAGGTGAATTTGGGCATATCTACCACCGCTCTATTGCGGCCTACTGTCGCCATCGATCCTTTGTCTATAAACTCAAAGGGCTTCATTTCTTCATTTTTAGAGACCCTTATGAGGTTACGGGCCAAAAGCTTTCCTTGTTGAATTGCCACGGGAGCCAACATCGGCTGGCCTTTTGGATATCTTTCCGTTTTCATGAAAGCAATATCTCCGAGGGCAAATACATTCTGGAGATCTTTAACAGCATTAAAATCGTCAACTAAAATACGTCCACGATCGAGAGAATTCTCAGGAACCCCATCAATAATATTCCCTTTTACGCCCGCAGCCCAGACCACCGTTTTCGCTGGAATAACAGTGCCATCGGAAAGTGTTACCTCTTCCCCATCATAGTTTTTTACAAAAGTGTTTAGCTTCACTTTTACATCAAAGGCAGTTAGGTATTTGAGTGCTTTCGCACTTGCCTTTTCCGTCATTCCGGCTAAAAGCCTTGGCCCAGCATCCACCAAATGCAGGTTCATAATATTGAAATCAATATCAGGATAATCTTTCGGGAGCACATGCTTCTTTAACTCCCCCAAAGCACCTGAAACTTCAACCCCTGTTGGTCCGCCCCCCACCACTACAAAATTGGTGAGTTTGTCCTTTTCATGCGGATCTCTTGTCAGAACCGTTTGCTCAAAATTCTGAAGCATTTGGCTTCTTAAATTAAGCGCTTGTGGAATTTGCTTTAGAGGGAAAGTAAGGTTGAACATGTCCTTATTGCCGAAATAGTTGGTTTTTGAACCATTGGCAATTACCAGGTAGTCGTAGTGTAAATCACCAATGAGCGTGCTAATTTCCTGCTTTTCAGGGTGAATTTCTGTCACCTTGGCCATTCTAAAATAGAAGTCGGGGTAGTTTTTAAACAATTGACGAAGCGCCCCTGCAATGGAGTCTGGTTCTAGGCCAGCTGTTGCTACCTGATAGAGTAGTGGTTGAAAGGTGTGATAGTTATTTCTATCTAATAAAACGACCTGAAAACCATGGCCTTTTAGCCCTTTGGCAATCTGAATGCCTGCAAAGCCACCGCCAATAATTATTACTCTCTTCTTTTGTGATTGAGGAATGTCGAGGTGGAGATTTTTGAAGGGATCCATATGTTAATGTTAGTTAATTAGTGAACGATTGGCTGCCCTTATGAGTTCGGTTAGTACTTAGAATTTAAGAGAAAGTCGGAATAATTTGTAATACACTTTGCAAGCCTTTCGTTATAAGTTCAAGTAAAGAAATTACTAGCCAACAGGCTAGAAAAGGCAACGTTAAAATCGTGTTGGTAACTTTGAGTGTTAGGTAAATACTTAGGTTAAAAGTGGAGACAGATTAGATTTAGATTTTAATGTTTTTGGTTGAAGATGGTGCTGTTGCGAAAGTGACAGCATCTTTTTTTTGTAGCTACTGTTT
>CAXBPM010000273.1:0-5077 GCA_963977345.1 uncultured Roseivirga sp. | reverse complement strand
CTGTCAGTAATTGCTTAACTAAGGTTGAAATGGTTTTGCCATCCGCTTTTCCAGCGAGGGCTTTAGAAGCAGCACCCATCATTTTACCCATGTCCTGAGGGCCAGTGGCACCTACTTGAGTCATGATTTTTTGTAGCTCTGCTTTTACTTCTTCTTCGGAAAGCTGCTTGGGCAAATATTTTTCGATGACCTCAACTTCTGCCATTTCAACTGCATAAAGATCTTCTCTGTTCTGTTCTTTATAGATCTGAGCAGAATCTCTTCTTTGCTTTACTGCTTTCACCAAAAGTTTCATTTCAGTATCAGCAGAAACTCCTTCCGTATTTCCTTTTTCGGTTTCCGCTAAAAGAATCATTGATTTGATTGCCCTCAAGGCTTTCAGGTCATCTTTACGCTTTTCAAGCATTGCACTTTTAATATCTGCGTCAATCTGTTGTTTTAGGCTCATCTCAAAATTTTTACGATCAATGAAATCATTAACTTGCGGGCAAAGTTATGCAAATAAAAATATTCCATGACTAAGCTTAGTGTCAACATCAACAAGATAGCCACAATTCGGAACGCCCGTGGTGGAAATAACCCCAATGTAGTGCAGGTAGCAAAAGACTGCGAACACTTTGGCGCCCAGGGAATTACTGTACATCCACGGCCGGATGAACGTCACATTACCAGACAGGACGTGTACGACTTGAAGAAAGTAGTTACTACTGAATTCAATATTGAGGGCTATCCTGACGAACGCTTTATGGCTATGGTGAAAGAGGTGAAGCCAGAACAGGCCACACTAGTACCCGATCCTCCGGGAGTCCTTACCTCCAATGCGGGTTGGGATACCGTTGCCCATGAAGAATTTCTGAAAGGAGTGATTTCGGAATTAAAAGCTGCAGGGATACGTGTTTCTATTTTCGTAGCGCCAGAGATTGATATGATTGAAGGGGCTGCCAAAGTAGGTACTGATCGTATTGAACTTTATACCGAAATGTATGCTTCGGCTTATGAGGAAGATAAGGTAAGAGCCATTGCAGATTATAAACTGGCAGCTGAAAGAGCGAAAGAATTAGGCCTTGGAATTAATGCTGGTCACGATTTAGATTTAAAGAATTTGGCCTACTTGAAACAAGAAATACCTTTTATGGATGAAGTATCGATTGGCCATGCCTTGGTTTGTGATGCGCTATATTTAGGTTTAGAAAATACTATTCAACTTTATTTAAGAGAATTAAGATAATGCAAGAACTCTATTTCAGAGAATTGGGCGAAGGCCAACCATTAATTATACTTCATGGCTTGTTGGGTACATCAGATAACTGGTTTACACTGGGTAAAAAATATGCAGAACACTATAAGGTATACATCCTAGACCAACGTAATCACGGTCAGTCTTTTCATGACGATGAGTTTTCTTACCCAGCTATGGCAGAGGATTTACATCAATTTATGAATGATCATAACATTGAAAAGGCCCATATTTTGGGGCATTCAATGGGAGGGAAAGTAGCGATGACTTTTGCGACAGAACACCCTGCTCGAGTGGATAAACTAATGATAGCCGATATTGGGCCACAGTCATACCCCCCGCATCACACCCTTATTTTTAAAGGCTTATTTTCTCTAGACCTGCCAAACCTGAGTTCTAGAAAAGAAGCAGATGAAAAATTAGCTGAATACATTCCAGAGCTTGGTGTCCGTCAGTTTTTGCTGAAAAACTTAGCAAGGGGTAACGAGTCATTCGAGTGGGAAATGAATTTAGATGTAATTGCTAAAGAAATTGATAAAGTGGGCTTAGGCTTAAACCACAATGCTGTTTATGAGGGGAGCACACTTTTTATCAGAGGAGGGAAATCGGATTACATTAAGGATAGCGACTTCAACTTAATTCATTCGATTTTTAAGAAAAGTAAAATCGAAACTATAGAAGGCGTGGGCCATTGGCTGCATGCCGAAAAGCCAGAAGAATTTTTAAATCTCACTTTAGATTATTTGCAAAATGGGTAGTGGACAAGTTTTTATGATTCCGAATGTGATTTCGGCTGATACTCAACAAGCGGTTATTCCCGAACAAGTGCGAGAAGCCATTCTTAAATGTGACTTGTTTTATGTAGAAGATTTACGAACTGCCAGAAGGTACCTCAGTTCATTGAGGCTTGGTTTAGTGATTGAAGAACTTCAGTTCGAGATTCTAAATAAGAAAACCTCTTTCGAAGACTGTTTCGAATTGATACAACCCGCCATTTCTGGAAAAAACATTGGTATTATATCAGAGTCGGGTTGCCCTGGTGTAGCCGATCCCGGTGCCCGATTGGTGCATATGGCACATCAGTTTGGCGTGAAGGTTAATCCACTGGTTGGACCTTCTTCAATACTCCTAGCATTAATGGCCAGTGGTTTTAATGGTCAGTCTTTTACCTTTCATGGCTACTTGCCAATCGACAGAAAAGAACGTCAGCAAGCGATTAGAGATTTGGAAAAGGAATCTAATCTGAAGAATGTTACCCAAATTTTTATGGATACGCCTTACCGAAATGAAGCCTTACTGACAGACATCCTAAAAGTGGCTAGAAAGGAAACTTTCTTATGTGTCGCTAAAGATATTTCTGGGGCAACCGAACACATTATTTCAAAATCAGTAGGCAAATGGAAGGCCTCTGACATCGACATGAAGAAGACTCCCGCTATCTTTCTGCTTTACAGTAGTTAGTATTACAAACATTTGTTTTCATAATAGAATCAAAAGACTAATTTTGGCCTCCAATATTTCAAGAATTAAAGATTAATATATGTCATATCTATTTACCTCTGAATCAGTTTCCGAAGGACATCCTGATAAAGTTTCTGATCAAATTTCCGATGCACTTATCGATAACTTCTTGGCTTTCGATCCTGATTCAAAAGTAGCTTGTGAAACTTTAGTGACTACTGGTCAAGTGATTTTGGCAGGTGAGGTAAAGTCTAAAACTTACCTTGATGTTCAGAGAATTGCTAGAGACGTAATCGAGAGAATTGGTTATACAAAAGCCGAATATCAGTTCGATAGCAAGTCTTGTGGTGTGCTTTCAGCCATTCACGAGCAGTCACAAGACATTAACCAAGGCGTTGACAGAGCCAGCAAAGAAGAGCAAGGTGCTGGTGACCAAGGGATGATGTTCGGTTATGCTACTACGGAGACAGAAAACTACATGCCTTTGGCTTTAGACCTTTCTCATAAAATTCTTCAAGAATTAGCAGACCTAAGAAGAGAATGTAAAGAGATACCTTACTTGAGGCCCGATGCAAAATCTCAGGTAACTATTGAATACTCTGACGAAAATGTGCCGTTGAGAATTGACAGTATCGTGGTTTCTACTCAGCACGATGACTTTGCTGCTGACGAAGAAATGTTGGCAACAATTCGTAAGGACATCATCAATATCTTGATCCCAAGAGTGATGGCGAAATTGCCAGCCAAACTTCAAGCATTGTTCAATGGTCAGATCAAATATCATATTAACCCAACAGGGAAGTTTGTGATTGGTGGGCCACACGGTGATACTGGTTTAACAGGAAGAAAAATTATTGTAGATACTTACGGTGGAAAAGGTGCTCACGGTGGAGGTGCTTTCTCTGGAAAAGATCCTTCAAAAGTAGACCGTTCTGCAGCTTATGCTACAAGACATATCGCTAAGAACTTAGTCGCTGCGGGTGTAGCTGACGAAGTTTTAGTGCAAGTTTCTTATGCAATTGGGGTAGTTGAGCCAATGGGGCTTTTCATCTCTACTTACGGTACTGCTCATGTGAACATGACCGATGGTGAGATTGCTAAAAAAGTATCTGAAGTTTTCGATATGCGTCCTTATGCAATCGAAACTAGATTGAAGTTGAGAAACCCAATGTATCTCGAAACTGCGGCTTATGGCCACATGGGTAGAAAGAACGAAATAGTAAAGAAAAGCTTCATCGGTGCTGATGGAATGTCGCACGAGAGAGAAGTGGAATTATTTACTTGGGAAAAATTAGATTATCAAGATCAAGTAAAGGCAGCTTTCGGGCTTTAAGCTTTACTTTATAAATATTAACCCAAAGCCCGATTCATTGAATCGGGCTTTTTATTTAACTAGCAGTTATGAAACATAATTTAAGAGAAACGATTCTTTCCGCCTTTGAGCGCTTCATGATGATGCCCGAAAACGAAGCCAACCTAAGGCTTGATGCTGGTAAGTGGTCGATTCAAGAGGTTGTGGGACATATGATCGATTCGGCTGCAAATAACCATGCGCGAATTGTGAAAGCACAATCTACGGATGACTTGATTTTTGAAGGCTACGACCAAGTAGCTTGGGTTGAAAACCAAAATTATGCGGGTGCGCAATGGCATGATTTGATCATTCTATGGAGACAATACAACCTGCATATCGATTACATCGTTAGCCAAATTCCTGACAAGGTGTTAACAAAGGAAAGAGTAAATCACAACCTTGATAAAATAGCTTGGAAACCTGTTTCCGCAGACCAACCTACAACGCTTGAATATTTTATCAATGATTATATCAAGCACCTGAAACATCATTTGGGTCAGATTGAGGAGATTATCTCTAACACCTGAGATAACAAAAAAGGAATTGTCAAATGAGTTGACAATTCCTTTTTTGTTAAGTGATGATGCTATTCAGTTAATCTGAAATTTTCACGCTCTCATTACCAATAATAATTGGAGGTAAATCATAACGTTTTTCTTCTGGGCCGTTTTCTAATTTCAGTACTCCTCTTGGGCAAACAGCAGAACAAACCCCGCAACCCACACAACTCGCACGAACAATATTCTGACCTTTCTGAGCATACGCTCTAACATCAATTCCTTGCTCACAATAGGTAGAGCAGTTTCCGCATGAAATGCACTGACCGCCATTCGTGGTAATTCTAAATTTCGATTTGAAACGTTGAATAATGCCCATATAGCCTGCCATTGGGCAACCAAAACGACACCAAACACGGTTGCCAAGCATTGGGTAAAAACCAACTCCGATAATTCCCGAGAAAATAGCTCCGATAAAGAAACCATAAGGTTTTTGGAATTTAGAATAGATATCGAGCCCAAAAACGG
>CAXBPM010000272.1:0-5091 GCA_963977345.1 uncultured Roseivirga sp. | reverse complement strand
TTCTCAACTGGTAGTAACACCTCACTTCTACCACATGCATTGCCTAATATAAAAAGCTTATCTCAATTATACCTTTTTGATTTTTAAAGATTGTGTGATAGAGAAAACGGGTCTAGCTGGTGTTATACAAAGTCTGCCTCAGGTTGGTATCGTAAAATAGGTACTCGCCAAATGAAAGCATTAGTTACGGCAGTTAGTGTTCACTACGAGCGGATAACCTCGGTCAAATTCATCAGTACTCCAAAAATAATAAGCGATAAGAGGAAGTAGGTCAAAGTGAAAACCTTTTCATTTTTTGAAACAACATTCTTCCTTTTAATTAACAGAAGGTTCATTGTTATAAAAATCACTTCAGTAACCACTAGATAGATATTATCAATTTGGTAATTCCACCTAACTATTCCCATCATGGTTAATAAAAACAGAATTGAAAAAGTATTGAAAGTTTGACAGAGAGCCAAAAAAATCGAAGCTCTCACGCTTGCAGTTGAATTATCTGGATCTCCATAAGTAGTAATCCAATAATAAAATACCGAGAATAATGTTTTCATAATTAATACCCACCACTGGTTGTAGCACCTCCCTGCAACCACATGCATTGTCTAATATAAAAAGCTTATTTCAATTTTAGCTTTTTGATTTCTAAATCTTGTGTGCTAGAAAAATCCACCTAAATGATGCACTTAAAGTGCATCACAAAATAGGTACTCACCGCAGGTAAGCACCAGTTATCGCAGGGGGCAAGTGAGCGTCAGTTGGGGACTAAAAAAAGAAACCTATAAACATTGCTACTATCATTACTAAGAATGAAAAACCAGAAAGCCAGTGAGTAAATAAAAGAAGCCTTAACTGACTCCTTAATTTAGCATCATGTGTTTGACCGATTATTCTTTTAACATTTGAAGAGTCTAGGTTATAACTACCAATTCTTTTAGCTCTTAACTCTCCATTACATCGCTTGTCCAAAACAGTCCATAGGACTCGAAAGGCTATATTGCTAACAAAAAATAAAGCGGCAGCAGCAATTATGTAATCCATAGTCTTAATTATTCTCCACTGGTTGTAGCACCTCCCTGCAACCACATGCATTGCCTAATATAAAAAGCTTATCTCAATTATACTTTTTTGATTTTTAAATCTTGTGTGATAGAGAAAACGGGTCTAGCTGGTGTTACACAAAGTCTGCCTCAGGAGGGTATTATAAAATGGAAACTCGTGAAAGTTAAGCACCAATTATGGAGGTAGGGGCTACCTCGAACTTTTCATATAATCGACTTCATACCTTAGGCTCTTACACTTTTCCATCCATTTAGCAAGCGGCTCATCTGACAGTTCGATTTTGAAATGTGGCTTAAAGACCTTGAACCAATCCTGAAAAGTGATGAAGTCAGCCTCTTTAGAGTCTTCTAAATCATAATTCCGAGGATAAGTAGGGCTCACTTCAAAATATTTTTTCCCTTCCAGATTATAAAAAAATAAGTTGGTCTTAAGTGATAGAAATTGGAACTCGGTCAACCTTTCTAGATTCGATTCCCTTATATGAATTTGCTCACTATATACTTTGTCTCTTTCTAGTTGAAAGGAATGACTCAGAGACTCATGTAAGTATCTAGATTCAATTTCCAACTTACCTCTCAGTAAATCATCAATCAGCTTTTCTGAATCAACGATAAACTCTAGAATATTTGTATTCCCAACCAAAAAACTGTGGTTTTCGTAATCAATCGACACCTTAATTAAGTCCCAAAAATCCAGATCATTAATGTTAGGTTCAAAATTAAGATTGAGGCTAACTTTAGGAGCTAACTTAATGCTAATCATTATTTTATCATTTTTAATTGAAAGAGCACCTCTGATCAAAGCACCTCACTGCGATCAATGTATTGCCTAATATAAAAAGCTTATTTCAATTTTACCTTTTTGATCTTGGCATTTCGATAAGCCAAAACACTAAAAACAGCACTATTCACTTTTAGTGATAAATACTAACTTACGTAGTCGCAGCGATACGCAACGACTAGCAGAAAATAATGACGATCATAAAATGAATAAAACCTATAAGTATGAGCCTTAAAACTCTAGCTCTAATATCAATGGTAGTGGGGTTAACAAAGCTTGGGATTCGATTTTATGATCTCATCGTTAAAAAGCCTGCTTGGGAGTCTCATGTTCCTCAGACCATTTTTTTGAGCAAGAAAATAATTATTTTATATCTAAAGTTGCTGATAAGCACATTCCCGATTTTCTCATTCAGAATTACCAACCGCACATTGCAATGGATTCATAATATATTGGTAGTTCTAATCTATATAACTGCTCTGTTGATAAATCAGAAACTTCAGAATATTCACTAATGCTCACTTGTATAATAAGTTAATGAGCCCGAAAAATGAAGAGAGATAAAGAAGTAGTTGAAGATAAAAAAGCACCAGAATTTGAAGAAAAGAATTTTGGTTTAGCTGCAAAAGCTTATTTGTTTGCTTTAGTAGGCTTGGGGGTAATTGCCTTGATCGTTTGGCTAGTAAAATTATTTCTATAAGAACAGGAGGAACCTAACTAGTCGAAACGCCACAACTAGTGACATCACAAACCAGCAATTCCATGAACCATCTTATTCCCGTAGCAGTTTGAATACCATGCAAAACCATTTTGATTTAGTAATTATAGGAGGCGGCCCCATCGGACTTAATTGTGCTATTGAAGCCACAAAAGCCAATTTAAATTACGTGGTGTTGGAAAAGGGAACTTTGGTGAATTCCATCTATCACTTCCCTACCAATATGACCTTCTTTTCTACCTCTAATTTGTTAGAAATCGGTGGCGTACCTTTTATTTCGCATACCGATAAACCTACAAGAAGGGAAGCGTTAGAATATTTCAGGAGGGTTCAGCAAAGCTGGAAACTGAACATTAAACCCTACACTAGGGTAGATCGCATGACTTCTGACAACGGAGTGTATCACATCGAGACAAGTAAAGGCACCTACACCACCAACAATGTAATCGTTGCTACTGGCTTTTATGATACACCACGCCTCTTGAATATTTCGGGAGAAAAACTGCCAAAGGTGAAGCATTTTTATGACGATCCTCACCCTTATGTAAATCAAAAACTGGTAGTGATTGGTTCGGCCAACTCGGCTTGCGATGTGGCTTTAGAAACCTATTACAAAGGAGCGGAAGTGACGATGGTTATTCGGGAGTCAGAAATTTACCCTAAAGTGAAGTACTGGATCAAACCCAATATTGAAAATAGAATTAAAGAAGGCGCGATCAAGGCTTATTTTAATTCCACCGTTACTGAAATCACAGAACACCAAGTACTCATTAATACACCAGACGGTCCAATGACCATTGAGAACGATTTCGTTTTGGCCATGACAGGCTACAAACCCAACTATACTTTATTCGAAGCACTGGGCATTGATATTTCAGAAGATGAATTGAAAATTCCTGCGCATCATGCAGACACGCTAGAAACCAATTTGCCCAATGTATATGTGGCTGGAGTAATCAATTCTGGAATGCAGACAAGCACGCTGTTTATTGAAAACACAAGGGTGCATTCTGAAATGATTATTAAGGCGATTCAAGCTAAGAATCCAGTTTCATAGTTGCAGTGAGACACTACGACTAGTAGAGCTTAAAGTATTACCCAGCTGGTCTAGATCTGGCTTAGAGCCAATTCTTCATAGTCGCAGCGTGACGCTACGACTAGTGGAGCTCTACCCTATTTTCCATTTGATATTGCAGCCCATACTTGGTCGCTGTTCAAAATCAATTTTCTCGTTAGTCAGCACGCAATCTAAGGCAGAACGTAAATCTTTGCCTGTTACGGGCTGGCCATTCCCTGGTCGGGAATCATCTAATTGACCACGATAAACACACTTCAATTCGGCATCAAACACATAAAAATCAGGAGTACAAGCCGCCTGATAGGCTTTGCCCACTTCTTGGCTTTCATCGTACAGATAAGGAAAAGTATAGCCCACTTTTTCGGCCTCCACTTTCATTAACTCAGGCGAATCCTGCGGGTAGTTCTCAACATCGTTTGAGCTGATGGCTATAAATGATATTCCTTTCGCTTGATAGTCTTTCGCCAAGGCTACAATTCCTTCATCCACATGTTTTACAAAAGGACAGTGATTGCAGATAAACATAATCACGGTGGCTTTGTCAGATTTCAATTCACCCAAAGAGAGCATTTTACCTGAAACGGTATCCAGCAATTTAAAATCAGGAGCCGTTGTTCCCAGTGGTAGCATGTTTGATGGAGTACGTGCCATGTTTACTGTTTACTGTTTACTGTTTACTGTTTAAGAAAAACACAATAGCATTAGTAAGCCGAAGGTATTTTCGGAGTTATCAAACCAAATGCGCCAGCGCCAAACCAGCGAAAGTTAGGGCCAGGAAGAAGCCGAGCATATCGGTAACTGTGGTTAGAATTGGGCCGGAAGCCAAAGCTGGATCTACTTTCATTTTCTTTAAAAACAATGGAATTGTACCTCCAATAGCAACGGCAACAACCGTGTTAATGGCCAATGCACCACCTACAACTAAGCCCAAATAGGCATTGCCCTGCCAAAGGAAAGCTGCCAAACCAATCAGTGCGCCAAGCACTACTCCGTTAATCAAGCCCACTTTGACTTCTTGCCAAAGCACGCGCATTAATTCATAAGGCTTTACCACCCCCAGCGAAAGTTCTCTTAAACTTACCGCCACGGCTTGGTTACCAGAACAGCCGCTCATATCTGAAATTACTGGAAGGAAAACAGCCAAGGCAATCACTTCCTGAAGGGTGTCTTGATAAAAGGCAATGATACTCGCAGCCAAGATGTTCAAAAGTATGTTCACACTCAGCCAAGAAAGTCTTCTGCGTGAACGAAGCAAAACGGGCATGGTACGCAGTTCTTCCCCGCCCACAATACCTTGAGTTTCTAATAATTCTGTGTTAAAACGATCATTTTCCGCTTCTCTCACATGCTTCCGCATGACGATACCGAGCAATATATTCGCTTCGCTTACTACGGGCACTCCGTAAAAATCGTATTTATCGAAAAAGCTGATGAGGTCGGTGAGGTGATCTGTATC
>CAXBPM010000271.1:0-5105 GCA_963977345.1 uncultured Roseivirga sp. | reverse complement strand
TGTATCATAGGAATGAGCGGGGGAATTGATAGTTCTTATCTTCTTTATCTTGCCGTTGAGAAGCTTGGGTTGCGTCCCTTAGTGTTTCATGTCGATGCAGGATGGAATTCACAACAAGCAGTTAATAATATAGAGGTAATGGTTGATAAGCTTGGGCTGGACCTCTTTACAGAAGTGATCGATTGGGAGGAAATGAAGGATTTGCAACGAGCCTTCTTTAGGTCTGGAGTACCACACATTGACACCCCTCAAGATCATTCCTTTTTTGCAACTATGTACAAGTTTGCAAACAAGTATAAAATCAAACATATATTAACTGGAGCTAACTATTCAACAGAGTGTATTAGAAACCCTAAAGAGTGGATGTACTTCCAATCAGATGCTACACAGATACGAGATATACATAACCAATTTGGCGAAAAACCATTACGCAATTTTCAGCTGACGAGCATTCTATGGCATAAGGTGTACTTACCATACTTCAAGAATATCAAAGTAGTAACCCCCTTGAATAACATGCCTTATATTAAGTCTGAGGCAGTCGAATTGTTAAAGTCGAAATTTGGTTGGCAGGAGTACCCTCAAAAACACTTTGAGTCTCGCTTTACTAGATTCTATGAAAGTTACTGGCTCCCTGAGAAATTTGGCTTCGATGTTAGGAAGGTTCAGTACGCAAGTTTGATTTTGACTGGCCAAATGACAAGGGAAGAGGCAATTGAGAGTTTAAAGAACAAACCTTATGATGAAGATAATATTCATCATGATTTTGAGTTTGTTGCCAATAAACTAGATATGAGCGTAGAAGAGCTGAGGGAATGCTTCAACTCTAAGAATAAGACCTATAAAGATTACAAAAATCAAGAGTCAATTTATAATTTTGGGGCCAAAGTTATGAGGCGACTAGGCCTAGCAAAAGGTGGTAAAAGATGATTGGAATTATTGATTATGGTTCTGGCAATGTCAAGGCCATAGCCAACATTTATAAGAAGCTGAACATGGATTATTTTATTACAAGTGATCCTGAGGAACTTGATAAGGCTAATCATTTGGTTTTACCTGGAGTTGGTGCTTTTGATCAGACAATGAGTTTGCTTAATAGCTCTGGTTTAAGGAGTAAATTAGACTCGCTTGTTTTAGATAAAAAGGTGCCTATTGTTGGAATTTGTGTCGGAATGCAGATTATGGCAGAATCCAGTGAAGAGGGTCAGGAAAGTGGCCTTGGCTGGGTAAAAGGAGTTGTAAAACGAATAGATGAATCTACCCTTGACCGTAAACCCAAACTACCTCATATGGGTTGGAATAGTATTCTTGTCGATACCCAAACGAGTCTACTTGCTAATGTAGATTTGAACAAGGGCTTCTATTTTCTACATTCATACTATGTAGAAACCTCCGATAATCAAGATATTATTGCAAAAGTTGATTATGGAAGCAGTATCAATTGTATCATCAAAAGGAACAATATAATTGGAATTCAGTTCCATCCTGAAAAGAGCCACCAAAATGGCATTGAAGTATTTAAGAACTTTTCAAAAACCTGATGTTAAGATCAAGAATTACCCCCGTTCTCCTTATTCAGAATAATGGACTTGTAAAGACTGTAAAGTTTAAGGCCCCAAAGTACGTGGGAGATCCACTTAACGCTGTAAGAATATTCAACGAGAAAGAGGTTGATGAACTAATAGTAGTAGATATCGACCGATCGTCCAAGGGGCTGGAGCCTGATTTTAGACTGATTGAACGTTTGGCAGTCGAGTCACGAATGCCTTTGTGTTATGGAGGAGGTATAAAAACACCCGAACATGCACAACGCCTAGTCAACCTCGGAGTGGAAAAGGTAGCTATTAGCAGTGCAATAATCAAAGAACCTAGCCTGGCCAAAGAGATGGCCCAAGCTGTAGGCCAGCAAAGTGTTGTAGCTGTGTTGGATATTAAGAAGGCGGGTTTGATGAAAAAATATCGTCTTTTTACGCTGAATGGTTTAAAAGAGGAAAAGAAAGACCCGTTTGACCTTGCTTTAGAGCTCCAATCGATTGGGATTGGGGAGCTTCTAGTCAACTCGATTGATCAAGAAGGCACTATGACTGGTTACGACAATAAACTCAATAGTAAAATGAGAGAAATATTAGATGTGCCAATCACTTTTTTGGGTGGAGCTGGCAGTCTAAGTGACATCAAAGATTTAGTCGAGAGATTTGGGCCAGTAGGAGCCGCTGCTGGTAGCCTTTTCGTTTTTAAAGGGAAGTATAAAGCGGTGTTAATCAACTACCCCAACGAAACTCAAAAGTACTCACTATACAAAAAATAAGCTTAATGAAGCAAATAATACAAGACCTAAAAACAGGCAAAACTATTCTTGAAGAAGTCCCAGCTCCATTAGTAAAAACTGGGGCTGTTCTTATTAAGACACAACGGAGTTTAGTTTCGCTGGGCACTGAAAGAATGCTTGTTGAATTTGGCAAATCTAATTTAGTATCTAAGGCACGTCAGCAACCAGATAAGGTTAAGATGGTGCTCGATAAAATTAAGACAGATGGCTTAATGCCAACATTAGAGGCTGTATTTAGCAAACTTAACCAGCCACTACCTATGGGCTATTGCAATGTGGGTGAAGTTGTTGCTGTCGGTAAAGGGGTTAAAGAATTCAAGGTTGGAGATAGAGTGGCTTCAAATGGAAATCATGCTGAATTTGTTTGTATTCCTGAAAACCTAGTAGCAAGAATACCTGATAATGTATCTTATAGCGAGGCTTCATTTACTATCATTGGGGCTATTGGACTTCAAGGCATTCGCCTTCTGAGTCCAACAATGGGCGAAACCGTAGTGGTTATCGGTCTTGGTCTTATTGGATTAATCACAGCTGAATTATTGGTAGCCAATGGCTGCGATGTTATAGGTTTTGATTACGATCAAAGTAAAGTAGATATCGCTACGGCTAAAGGTATTAAAGCTATCAACCTCAGTGCTGGGGCTGACCAAGTAAAAATAGTTGAAGAGCATACTAACGGAGTAGGTGCCGATGGAGTGATCATTACCGCTTCAAATAAAACGAACGATATTATTTCTAATTCGGCAAAAATGAGCCGAAAACGGGGTCGTATTGTGCTCGTTGGTGTAATTGGCCTAGATATTTCAAGAGCTGATTTTTACGAAAAGGAGCTTACTTTCCAAGTATCTTGCTCCTATGGGCCTGGTCGTTATGATGACGATTATGAACAAAAAGGACAAGATTATCCGCTCCCATTTGTTCGTTGGACGGAAAAGAGAAACTTTCAAACGGTTTTGGGCGCAATTGCTAATGGAAAACTGGATGTAAAACCTCTGATTACTGAAGAAATACCACTAGTTGACTTTGATAAAATTTACGGAAATATCGGTACGTCCAAATCGGTGGCCTCAATTCTGGTTTATAGTAATGAAGAAGAGACCCCCGCAAGGAAAGTAGAAGTTGGGGCTGGAAAAGGAAAAGGTGGAGCATTGGGAATCGTTGGGGCTGGTAACTTCACAAATGGGATGATTTTACCTGCACTAAAGAAAAACAACACACCTGTTAAATATATAGCTAGCTCGGGTGGCTTAAGTGCAAAAACATTGGCAAATAAATTCGGAGTTAATTTTGCCACTAGTGATTACAAGGAAATATTAACGGACGATGAGGTTAAGTTGGTTTTAATTACTACAAGACATAACCTTCATGCTTCAATGGCATTGGCTTGTTTAGAAGCAGGTAAGCATGTCTTCGTTGAAAAACCATTGGCTTTAAAGCTTACTGAGATTGATGATATTATTGCTCAGGCCGAAAAGTCAGAGAAGTCAGTAGTGGTAGGATTCAATCGAAGGTTTTCTCCCCATATGGAGAAAATAAAAAAAGCACTTGGAGAGGCCAGTGGGTCAATTAACGTATGTGCCACCATGAATGCTGGTTTTATTCCTAAAGATGTATGGATCCATGACATGGAAGTTGGTGGTGGTAGAATTATTGGAGAAGCCTGTCATTATATAGATCTTTTAGTGTACCTGACGGGTAGCCGAGTAGTTTCAGTATGTATGAATGCTATGGGTAAAAACCCAGAAGAAAATACAGACAATGCTTCTATTCTTTTGAGGTTTGAAAATGGATCTAATGGTACGATAAATTATTTTGCGAATGGCGCCAAGTCATATTCAAAAGAACGTATAGAGGTTTATTCTCAAGAAAGGACATTTATTTGCGACAACTTTAGGTTAACTCAAGGTTTTGGCGCCAAAGGCTTTGGTAAATTAAAGACCAAACAAGACAAAGGCCACGTAGAGCAATTTAGACGTTTAAGCGAATTTGCGAAAAACGGAGGTGATCCTATTATCCCAGTTAATGAAGTTATTAATGTGAGCAAAGCCAGTATTTTGGCAGTCGAAAGTTTAAAAACGGGAGCTTGGGTAGATGTGGACTAGACTGAAATTGATGATTATTACTGTTATCCACTTAAAATGGATACAGATTTTTTATCAAATATATTATAAGGTTAGGAATAGGGTCTTTGACCCTATTTCTTTTGGTAACCTTCAGGGTTATAAACCAACTCAGGATCGGCTTGTGCTTGCAAGCTTTCCGTTCAGTCCTGAGTCGACTAGTATTGAATGGTTGACTGAAGAAGATTTGAAATTTTCTTTCCTTAACCTACCTCACGAATTCATCGGAAAGGTAGATTGGAATTATGAGGGAAAAGGTAAACTGTGGAACTACAATTTAAATTATTTCGATTTTCTTTTCGATCCGAAAATCGGTTCTGATTCTGGTAGAAAGCTCATTAGAAATTACAGTGACAACTATGATGGCTTGAAGAGTGGGCTAGAGCCTTACCCTATTTCTTTAAAAGGGATTAACTGGGTAAAGTTTCTATCAATTAACAACATTCAAGAGGATGAGATAGACCAATGTCTTTATAAGCAATTCAAAATTCTTGAGTCAAATTTGGAGTACCATATTTTGGCAAATCATTTACTGGAAAATGCGTTTTCATTGTTTTTTGGGGCCTATTATTTTGAAAACGATAGCTTTTATAGGAAATCCAAAAAGCTTTTATTGACTCAATTGAGTGAGCAAATCCTTTCGGATGGCGCGCACT
>CAXBPM010000270.1:0-5113 GCA_963977345.1 uncultured Roseivirga sp. | reverse complement strand
AACAAATCAACCCGCCAATTCGGCCAAAGGCCGTGTCAACTGCTTGCAATCCAGCACCATCGCCTTGACCATAAAGAAGTCTTTCTGTATGCGTTGGCATCAGTTTACGATGGTGATTGGCCAGTTCTCCTTTTTCATTCCAAGTCAGCAGGCTATTGTAAATAGTGCCATTTCCAATTCCAGAAGTTACTTTTTCATTGATGCCCATTACCACTACTACGCCCATCTCTTTGGCCCACTTTCCAATTTGCTTTACCTCTGACCCATTCACGTCTAAACTATGTTCATGTGTTCTGGCGAAAACGGTTTTGGTGGCGGGGAAGTCCCAACGGGCGTATTCATCACAATAGTCTATCCAAGCGGGGTAGCCAGTAAACCAAGTTTCGCCAAAAGTAACCAGTTGAGCGCCTTTGGCAGCGGCTTCTCTTAAAAGCGCTTCCACCTTTTGCATGGACTTTTCAACATTAAGGTACTCCGGTGCGGATTGCACAACTCCGATGGTGGTCTTCTGATTCATAAAGCGATATTACACAATCGCTGAATAAAATGTAAGAGTGGATTGTGGGAAAGGTGGCCGCAGCAATTAGTTTTCATCACCACGTCATTCAATTGACTAAGACTGAGGTTGGCAAGATGGCAAAGCATTATTTATCATTCGGTACAGCCGAGCGACAGTTAAGGTGCTTATGTTCAGAAGGGCAGTCGCTCGCTTGCAGCGAGTGACCGATAGCTTTTAAAACACTAATTTATTATATTCAAAGAATAGTTTAATTTAATCTATGTCTGAATTAAGAAAAGCCAATACTGACCTTCCTTACTTTATCACACTAACCGTTGTAGATTGGATTGATGTATTTACTAGACAGGTATATTGTGAGAAAATCATTGAGAGCCTTAATTTTTGTATAGAGAACAAAGGGTTAATAGTTTTTGAATATGTAATCATGCCTAGCCATATCCATATGATAGCACAATCTTTGGATGGAAATTTGAATTTCATAATACGTGATTTTAAGAGCTTTACGGCAAAACAGATCATAAAGGAAATAGAGGAAAACCACCAATTTGAGAGCCGTTCCAAATGGCTTTTACATATGTTTAAGTTCAATGCGAAGTACTATCGCCAGAATTCAAAATATATGTTTTGGCAAAAAACCAATCATCCTATTGAGCTTAACTCTGGGCATATTCAATTTCAAAAGGCTGGATACATTCGAAATAATCCTGTTGAGGCTGGCTTAGTGACCGATGGTGAGTTTTGGCAGTATTCAAGCGCAAACCCCAATTCACCACTTGGAACTAGCCAAATGTAAAGTTGGCAGGATGCCAAAACGCTAGTAGTCACTCGGCACAGCCGAGCGACTACTAAGGTGCTTATGTTCAAAAGAGCAGTCGCTCGCTTGCAGCGAGTGACCGATGGCTTTTGAGGCCTTAACTTGGGGTTTAGATTAACTACATAGCTGGCAAGATGCCAATAACCTAGCTATCACTCGGCATAGCCGAGCGATTGTTAAACAATAAAAAAAGCCAAGCCTTTCGACTTGACTTTTAAAGTTTTGAGTTTCGTGGGTTATTACTCTTCAGTATTTTCTTCAGTTTTCCCTTTGGCCTTAACTTCTTCGGCCATTTCCTGAATTTCATCAACATTTTTACCCTTCAAATATTCAGGCAGTTGCATACCAGCCATATTGAACATTTCCTGTAAAGGAGGTACTGATTTATAAAGGCCAGATATGAAATTAGCAGTTGAACCCTTAGCTTCAGGGCCATTGCCACCACCATTGTCCCAAACGGTAACCTTATCAATCTTAATGTTTTTGATGGCTTCTGTTTGCAATCTTACAAGTTCAGGTAGTTTATCAGCAATCATAATCATCACAGCATCTTTACTGTCATCGCCTGCCGCTTGAACAAGCTGCTTAAAGCCTTCTGCTTGTTTACTCAATATTTCATAAATACCACGTGCTTCAGCATCCATTTTCAAGAAAATAGCATCCGCTTCACCTTTTGCTCTTCTTCTTACATTCTCAGCTTCAGCCTCGGCATCAATCTCGATTTTTAGTTTACCTATTTCAGCAGGTATAACGACATTGGCATTTTGAGTAGATCGATCTCTCTCAGCTCTGGCATTTTCAGCCTCTCTTTGAGCTTTATAGGCTTCTTCTAAGGCCTTCGCTTCTTTTACTTTCTCTGCTGCTATGGCTAACCTTTCTGCTTCAGCTTGTTCAGACCTTCTTTCCGCATCAGATTTAGCAATAATAATTCTTGAAGTATTTTCGCCTTCAACTGCTCTAGCATTGGCGTCTGCAATTTTTATTCTTTCATCTTTTTGAGCATCGGCCTCTCCCATCTTAGCTAATGCTTCCGCATTGGCCACTTCAATTCTTTCGCTTTTGAATGCGTTGGCCTCACCAATTTTTGCTTGTGCTACTGCTGCTGCTACTTGTGTACGCTGATCTTGATGAGCATTGGCTTCACCAATAAGCCCATCTCTGTTTTTCTCAGCTACACTTTGTCGGGCATCGTTAATCGCTTTCGCTGCTGCTTCTTTACCCAAAGCTTCAATATAACCTGACTCATCCTTGATATCGGTTACGTTTACGTTGATCAGCTTTAAGCCAATCTTTTTCAACTCTTGCTCCACGTTAGAAGCTACGTTGGCTAAGAATTTATCTCTATTAGAGTTAATTTCCTCAATGTCCATTGTGGCTACCACTAAACGCAACTGACCGAAAATAATGTCTTTCGCCAAGTCATGAATATTTTGCTGGCTTTGACCTAGAAGTCTTTCAGCAGCGTTGGTCATAACCCCTTCTTCGGTAGAAATACCAACAGTAAATCTTGAAGGAACATCTACACGAATATTTTGTCTACTCAGTGCATTGGTAAGGTTTACTTCAATAGAAATTGGAGTAAGGTCTAAGAAGGCGTAGTCTTGGATGACGGGCCAAATAAAGGCAGCGCCCCCATGGATACATTTCGCAGATCTACCAGTGTCGGTGCCTACGTTATTTCCCACTCTTCCGTAAACCACTAGAATCCTATCGGAAGGACAACGTTTGTATCGCCTGAAGATGCCTATTAGCATCACAAAGATAAAGACGACCGCAGCGGCAATAATAATGATAAAAGTTTCGCTCATATTGATTAGGTTAATTTTTAGACACTAAAAGTATGTTATTGTTGATGACGTCTTTTACATTGACAACCGAGCCCATTGGGATGTCTATTTCGTCATCGGTTATGGCTTCTAACTCTCTTAAAGAGCCCTGCACCTTAATCAATATCCTGCCTACATTGCCCCTTTCGGCAGAAATGCGCATGTACACTTCACCAATTCCGCCTTTTGCGTTGTTGATGTTCATTGTACCGCTGTCGGTAAGTTTACTGAAAAAGTAGAAAAGTGCGGCCATTATGCTCATCATAATAAGGCCAGATATTGTAGCAACGATTAGCGTGGTAAGCCCGCTATACCCAGAGTCAATCGAGGCAATTCCTGTCCAAGAAAAAATGGTGAAAAAGCCAATGAAGTTTTTAAGGGTAAAAAACTGAAAGCCTGCGCCTCCATCATTGTCAACATCGAAGTCTGCGTCTCCATCAACATCCACCTCGCCACCCACAAAGGTCATGATCATTTGAATGATGAAAATGATGGAAAATGGAATGGCCAACCCCCAATAAATTTTATGGGTAGTTTCTAGAGCATCCCACCATTCTGAAAAATTAAAAGACATAGTAATAGAATTATATGTCTTAAAGTATTGATTTATTTCCTGAGTATATTCACCTTTTTGACGAGGTGGTTTAAAACTTAGGGTGAAAGGTTGGTTGAGCAGTTAGTGATATTCAACCTCGTTATTTTAAGGAGAATTTCACGTTCTCATTAATGATTTCAGAAAGTACTTCCAGCCCCCCAGCATCATACAGTTCTGCTATATTCATAATGTTCATTTGCTCGTCTTCTGGCTTCAAGTTTACATAGTCCTGAATTAAGACTCCGTTCACTCGCCTAGGGTTAATGGCTTCACGAAAACGCATTCCGCCTTCATCAGTATGGTATAAATAGGCCAAATAATCCATGCTGTAATCTTCCTTGTCGAACCAATAAAGGAACACATCGTCAAAATCTTCACCACCGCCTTCTTCGCCAAAGGTTACTTTAACTTCGTAATAGGTTTTGCCCTTGATCTCTTTTTTGCCTACGTAAGTTTTATTTACAGCCTCATCATTCAAACCAAAAGGTAATCTGAAAAAGTAAATTACTGAGTTAACCGATCGGGTATAAGCGGCTCTTTTCTCTTCCGTAATTTCTGTGGTATCACCATTCGTTAACCTTTCCAAACCATCGTTATTCATTACATCGAAAACCGTTTGACCGATACTATCGGTTTGGGTACGGGTGTATTCAAACATCCCGTTGTTGTTGGTGTAGGTATAATCGATGTCCCTGAAAGTGAGGGAGAAGTCAGCATTGTTCAATCCTTCCATGTTATGAAACGCAATGGATTCATCAATAATTTCTTGAACTTTAGATTTGGGTTCAGCTTTTTCTGTTTTCTGTGGCGAAGAACAAGCCATAGCAAAGGCAGATAGAAGTAGGGCAGATGTTTTAAGGTTCATTTTTTTGATTTTATGAAAGGACTTACGGCTAATATAAAACAAAGTTAGCGATCTCACTATGAATTGGGCTTTGGTGTAATGAATCTGACCAAAAGCGAGAAGGTATGAAGTGGTCATATATGAAAAAGCCACGTTTCAAATAACTATGAAACGTGGCTTTAGCTGAGCTTTATTTTTTAATGATGCGCTGAATGTCCGAAATCTATGATGATTCCGAAATTCACTACAAAACCTTCTAACGGTGCCCAAATATCTAACTGTTCTGGATTCATATCCGAGCCCAAATTGATGTTCTCGAACCTGGACTGACGTGTATCAGAGAAGTTTTCGAAATTACTATACAGGCTAATGTGCTTGAATTTACGTAGCACCATCAGGCCGGTAATCCAATAATTATCCGTTCTAGTGAAGTCTCTTCTGTATTGCTCACCAGTGTAGTAAGCCTCAAGCCCAATTCTCCATTTCCCTTCTTCTTCATACACCAAAACCGCCC
>CAXBPM010000269.1:0-5120 GCA_963977345.1 uncultured Roseivirga sp. | reverse complement strand
GTAATGAACCGAGAGGGCAAAGTACAGACGGTGAGCGTTACTTCTATTGAAAAAGGTGAGGATTTTAGTCTTGTTTATGAGGATTTGTTGGCCTAATATTTAACCCAGGTAGATTAGAGTACTTTCATATTAACAAAAAGAGGTCACTCAATTGGTTTGAATGACCTCTTTAAAAAGACTCACAATGGCTTAGTATAGATAATCTAAGGCTATCTTATCATTGTTATTAAAAGTTCTAGAAGGTCCACAAGATTGCATCAAAGAAGTAGCGTCAGACCCAGATGGTGTGCCTGGAATATAGATAGCACCGACCCCAGCCGACCCTTCATTGGTATTCGACCCACAACTTTCTCTTGTTTGATAATCAGTATGACGAAAACCAATAGTATGACCTATTTCATGAGCCATTACACCTTTAAGTTCATCCACTGATGGTGCATAATTATCTATCCAATAAGTATTTAAACCAAACCCTTCTGCTGGATCGCCAGAAGCCGTTGGGAAACCAGCAGCTCTGCCCAAAGTGATAAAGCCTCTTCTAGGTCTTTCACTAAACGCTGAGATGAATATATCAGCATCAGTAGTTATTGTCTTCTTTTTACCCTTACCTGAAACTGTCACTGTAGCCAGCTGAAAAGATAAACTTACATTTTCTGCATTATACATCGCCAATGCGTCATCCAATGCAGTTTTTGCTGACTGACTAAAAGAAGGGTCAATACCTACTTTAATCACTCTAGGCAAGCCTGCCACTAGATTGGTAGTATGATACTGCTCAGTCTGTGGCACCTTGGGATTAAGCTCTAAGCCGGATATTTCATCTTCAGCAAAGAACAAATCATACTCAACTACATATCCAGATTTCCCATTCCAGTCAGCTCTTATAACATCTTGTGTGCTATATCCAGCATTAAAAATTTTATCAAGTATAGCTTGAGGAATTTCGTCTTCTAAAACTGGGACTTGATCTGTTTCTTGACAGGTGAAAACAATTGTCACAAGGAATGCAACAACACACCATTTTACTAATAATTTTTTCATGATTTGGTTGATTTAGTGGTTATGTTATCTTACTAAATTATAACAATATTTTATAAATCAAAATATTTGATTTATAAAATATTGTTATGTTACTAACATGTATAATTTTAATCTTTACATAACTATAAGATTAGCGGAATCATCAATAAAATATATTCTGTAAATATTATTATTAGAGCCTAATGTTTAAATTGAGGAATCATAATAGGTCAATGCGTAAACACCTCGTCTTAAATTTTATACTAATAGTTTTCTCCATACAATGTACTTATGCCTTTCAATCAGGAAGCGTAGAGAGTGTTAAAAAAAGCAAGGTAGAATTTAGTCATTTTTCCGTAAGCACTAACGTTTCTGACTTAAAAAATTTAATCAACAATGAATGGAAGAAATCGCTAAGCCTTCGGAAGCTCACAAATATGCAACAAGAGGTGCATTTATTAATTCGTACTACGAATGTCAAATTAACGGAAGAAAGGCTAACCAAGCTTGATAGTGTTCAAATACTATTGCTAAATGACAACTCAAACCTCATTGTAATAAGCTCCAAATCGCAAGTGATAGAAACACTTGTTTCCTGGCCAGAAGTACGCTTCTTTCAATTAGCCTCAGCCCCTAATACAGAGAGTAACGTACCAAATCATAACCTTTCTGTAAATAGCGTGAATTGGGTTCATTCGGCATTCCCCATGCTAGACGGATCCGGTATTCACATATCCATTAAAGAAAATGCTTTCGACACCACAGATGTTGACCTTTACCCAAGAGCTTACAAATCAAATTTAGCCAATAATACGATCTCCTCTCATGCCAACGCTATGGCGACAATTATTGCAGGAGCGGGAAATTCATCCGCCTTAAGTAAAGGAGTTGCCTCAAAGGCTCAATTATTTTCTTCAGACTTTATCAATACCACCCCAAATCCGCTCAATTACTTCCTTGATAATGAAATACGGATTCAAAACCACTCTTACGGATTAGAAATAAATAATGAATATGATGCGCTAGCTGAAGCATATGACCTCCAAACCAATGAATACCAAAACCTCCTACATGTATTTTCGTCAGGAAATTTAGGTTTGTCTACTCCAACAAATGGAAATTATGCAAATCTCGAGATGGTATCAAATCTAAGTGGTGGTTTGAAAATGGCCAAGAACATTATTCTAGTAGGAGCAACCAATGAGTTGGGAGTATTAAACCCCAAAAGCTCAAGGGGGCCTGCGTATGACGGGCGGGTCAAGCCAGAAATTACTGCCTACGGTGCTACGGGCACCTCTGATGCGGCAGCTTTAGTAACGGGCACGGCTGCATTGCTTTCCGAATATTTTGAAATTAAGAATGGCCAACCACCTTCATCGGCATTTCTAAAGGCCTTATTGATTGGGAGCGCCAACCCCTTAGGTAATCATAAAGTCAATCATGACTCTGGCTATGGCGCACTTAATGCAAAAGGAGCCCTAGAGATTATCGAAAACGATCGGTGGTTTAGTGGTCTAATTGAAGATAATCAATCCACCAATTTTAATATCACACTCCCTGAAGGTTTAGTAGAAGCACGATTTGTTCTAGTTTGGAATGATATTTCAGCCCATGCGGGGGACGCCAAAGCTTTGGTTAACGACTTGAATCTCACAATAATCAAGTCATCAAACAGTGAAAAATGGCACCCTTGGATACTCGACTCCAGTCCAGACATTAATAGTTTAAGAAAGGCCCCAGTAAGGGGTATTGATCATTTGAATAATGTTGAGTTGGTCACCATTGAAAACCCATCTGCCGGAGACTACATTATCCAAGTTGACGCCTCTCCATTGATTAATAGCTCTCAAAAATTCCATGTGGCCTATTTACTGAAAGAGAAAAATCACTTCGAATGGACCTTTCCTTCCCTTCAAGACATATTAGTAAACAAAGAAGAGAATATAATTAGATTTGAAAATAGCTTTACTCAAAACGGGCAATTAAGTATTCGTTATGGAAATGGTGAATGGCAAATACTAGACAATATCCTATCTCTCGAAAAAAGCAAAGTGCTGGTACTTGACACAGTGACTACGGCTCAGCTCAAAGCAACATTTGATCAGACAGAGTTTATATCAGATGCTTTTACCATTTCGCCCAAAGTGGAAATCAAAAAGGAGTATTCATGTGCTAATCAAGTGCTTTTTACTTGGCCAACAGTTCAAAACGCTTCGTTATACGAATTGTTCAAAGTTAACTCCTCAGGTGTTCTAGAGCCATTTATGATAACAAGTGATACTTTTGCCGTAATAGACATCTCAAACACTGAACTCAATTTCTCATCTCTGTCGATGAAGCCCAAAATAGACGGGATGTATGGTGAGCAAGTAAACCTATATAACTTTAGTAATGATGGTATTGGCTGCTTCTTAAAGTCATTCAATGCTTCCGTTACCGAAGGCAAAGTCAATCTTTCATTATCACTTTCAACACTATACAATGTCTCCTCTGTTACTTTCCAAAAATGGAATGGAGCTAGCTTTGAAACATTTTATACAGTAGAGAATATTAATGATAAAGATGCGCTAGAAGCCATAGATATTAACCCTCGTTCTGGATACTACACTTATCGTGCAGCCATAAACCTAGAGACTTCAATAAACGGTATAATAACTTCAATGACGGAGCCCATTGAATTAGCGGTAGTTCTACCTGAAACAATTACAGTTTTCCCAAACCCCTTACCCGTTAATGAAGACTTAAATATACTAAGTGAAGCAAGTTCATTGCGTGGGTTTGTAATTCGAAATATTAGTGGCGCCAAGGTAAAAGTTGACTACATCAGTTCAGGAGCCGATTCATTTACAATAAGAGGCTTAACCGCTGGCTTCTATCTTTATCAAATCTTCGATTTTGAAGGAAGGATTGTTAAAACCGGGAAATTGGTAGTCAAATAAAAAGCCTGTTCACATAGTGCAAACAGGCTCTCAATCTGATTATATTTTCGATTTAACTACCGCAAGCTTCGCAATCATCTGGATTATCGATGGAGCAAGCCATATCGGCTGCTTTTTGCTCGATTTGAGCTGCAGTTGGTGTAGCGGCTGATTCCTTCTCTACAGTAAACTGAATAGCATCGGCTGCTGCTCTTGATCTCAAGTAGTACATTCCAGTTTTCAAGCCTTTCTTCCAAGCATAGAAATGCATAGAAGTCATTTTTCCGAAGTTCGGATCTTGAATGTGAATGTTCAAACTCTGAGATTGACAGATAAATGCTCCTCTATCGGCAGACATTTCGATAATACTCTTTTGAGAAATTTCCCAAACTGTTTTATAAAGCTCTTTGATATGCTCAGGAATTTCAGGAATGGCCTGAATTGATCCTTTTGCACCAATCAGCTTATTCTTCATGCTGTCATTCCACAAGCCTAACTCAATCAAGTCTTTCATTAAGTGTTTGTTCACAATAATGAATTCTCCCGATAAGGTTCTTCTTGTATAAATGTTCGAAGTATAAGGCTCAAAGCACTCGTTATTTCCTAAAATCTGAGAAGTTGAAGCCGTAGGCATTGGCGCCACTAACAAAGAGTTTCTCACTCCGTGTTTCTTCACTTCCTTCTTCAAGTTATCCCAATCCCAAAGGCCAGATCCTGGAGTAACACCCCACATATCATACTGGAAAATTCCTTTTGATACTGGTGAACCTTTAAACGTTTCATAAGGACCTTCAATTTTCGCCAAATCCATAGAAGCCGTCATGGCTGCAAAGTAGATGGTTTCGAAAATATCCTTGTTCAACTGGCGTGCTTCAGGAGAATCGAACGGCATTCTCATTAAGATAAATGCATCAGCCAAACCTTGTACTCCCAAACCAATTGGTCTGTGACGCATGTTCGAATTCTTGGCTTCTACAACAGGGTAATAATTGACATCAATTACCTTGTTCAGGTTCATCGTTGCTACATAAGTAACATCATACAAAGTTTTGAAGTCATACTTACCAGTTTCTTCGTTTACGAACTTCGGCAAAGCCAAAGAAGCAAGGTTACAAACCGCTACTTCATCAGGAGCAGTATATTCTATAATTTCAGTACATAAGTTGGATGACTTGATTGTAC
>CAXBPM010000268.1:0-5157 GCA_963977345.1 uncultured Roseivirga sp. | reverse complement strand
TTTAAGTTCTCAACAATTTTGTGCTGCCCCGTAAAGTCTTCAAAACTCAGCGGCCTCAGTGCTCGCTCAATATCCTTTTCTTCAGGGTTGAGGTTCTCATCTTCAGCATTTAAATAGTCTTCGCGCATTCACCAATCTTTTTGCTAAGATAGCAGTTAGTTTTTTTCACTTAATCAATCTTTTACTCTTTAACCTTACATCAAGGAAAAGCGCTCATTATCTTTGTTCAAATTTTGAGACAATGGACAAGAATCAAAGGTCTAGAATATACCTACTCGTGTTAGTAATTGCAATTTTTGTGGTTTGGAAATACCGCGAGAGTCAAAAACCAAAAATGGTGTTGGTTCAAGGTACCACAATGGGCGTTATTGCTTATAACATAAAGTATATTGACGAAGGCCTCAGGGATTTTAAAAGGGAAATTGATTCACTTTTGATAGACTTCAATCAGTCGCTTTCTACTTACATCCCCGATTCTGAAATTTCAACCTTTAATAAAGAAGGAAAGGCGACTTTCAACTTCCCCTACTTTTCAGAAGTACTTATTGCCAGCCAAGAAGTGTATAAAGCATCCGGAGGTTATTTCGACCCAACGGTGGGCCCATTGGTAGATGCTTGGGGTTTTGGCGATGGAAAAAGTGTTACGCTGGACAGCGGACAAGTAGATTCAGTCTTGAAGTATGTGGGCTTCGAAAAAGTGAACTTCACAAGCGAAGAAATATTTAAAACCATTCCAGAACTGAAGCTCAACTTTTCCGCCATAGCCAAGGGGCAAGCAATTGATGTGGTTGCAGAATATTTAATGAAGCAGAATATCCAAAACTTCATGGTTGAAATTGGTGGCGAGGTACGAGCGAAAGGTAAAAACGACTCTGACGAAACTTGGACCATTGGTATTGAAGTACCCGATGAAAACCGAGTTGGTGGTGTTTTCGATGCCATTCAATTGGAAGATCACGGAATGGCCACTTCAGGAAACTATCGTAATTACAAAATAGTAGATGGAAAAAAAGTAGCCCACACCATTGATCCAAAAACTGGTTACCCTAAAATGATTACTCTTTTAAGCGCGACCATAGTAGCCCCTACTTGTATGTATGCCGATGCTTATGCTACCGCCTCAATGGCCATGGGATTAGACAAAGCAAAAGCTATGGTAGAAAGTAACCCAAGTTTGGAAGCCTACTTTATTTATTCCGACCAAGATGGAAATACACAAACCTACATTTCTCCTGGCCTAAAGGGAAAAACCATAAACGAGCAATAAGTAGCCGGCCACGGGGAACTAATTCACTGAAAATTCGATTTTCTTTATCATATTTGCAATGTTGTTGCATTAACGATTTTTAGGTTTGCTTATAAACGTCACTATTTTACTGCTCTGCGCACTTGTTCCAGGCCTGTTCATTTTAGGTAATGCAACTTTTAGCGACACCAAAATTCGCTATTTCCTTGTTTTTGCTGGTGCTTATTTGTTTTCAGTAACCGTAATCCACCTCATTCCCGATTTATTCATGAGTGGAGAAGACCCTTTCAATCTTGGTCTATATATTCTTATCGGGTTCTTTATTCAGAAAATATTAGAAAACTTTTCTAGCGGAGTGGAGCATGGACATATCCATGTTCACACCAAAGTACCTGTCACCTATTTATTGATTGCCCTTGTTCTACATTCCTTTTTAGAAGGTTCTATTCTAACGGATTCATTGCACTCTAACCACACTCCGGATTCAGTGTATAGCCATGGCAGTTCCCCTAAAATATTACTAGGTATTGTAATGCACAAAATACCAGCCTCATTGGCATTAATGGCATTATTGGTGGCTCAACTTAAAAACAAGTACAAGGCTTTTGGTTTGTTGTTCATCTTTGCCATCAGTTCTCCTTTGGGTTTAATTACCTCAGAGTATTTTAGCCATTCCAACCTATTACCCGAAAAATATCTTATCATTTTCTTTGCGGTAGTCGCTGGTAGTTTCCTTCAAATTTCAACCACCATTTTTATAGAAAGTGACCCACATCACAAACTCGACTGGAAAAGATTTTCGGTTTCTTTAGTGGGGGCGGGCGCAGCGGTTTTGGCGCAGTTAATGATTTAAATTACGGATGCTTTACCCCACCCAATAGCATTTCAATCGTTTTTTCTAAACGCTTGGCTTTCGTCTCTTCACGTTTGGCCGTGTCAATCCATCGGGCGTATTCTTTACGATTGGTATAAGAGAGCGAATTATAAAAAGCTTCTGCTTTGGGGTAAACTTTGAGTTCTGCCTTCAATGCCTCTGGTACTTCAACCACTCTTTCTTCAGTATCCTTTTGAACGGTTACAGTTACTGTATCTCCATGACTCTTGCCAATTGCAGCCCTAACATCATTCCTTAAAATCAAAATATGACCAGTTCCCATATTGGCTATGGAACCACGATATGGCTCTCCATCAAAAGTTGCTTTTACTTTCACCTGCCTTTTCGTACCAAACTCTTCTTCCACACTAAATGGAAGTGAAACACAGGCTGCTTCTGGCCACTTCTCTCCTCCATTTTGGATGACAGCTTCGAACTTGTAAATTTTTCCGCTCATGATGATTAATGGCTTTCACCAAATCTACAATTCCACAACTAGAATAGAAAACCTCTTTCAGTTAAGCGCATAAATGATTAAAATGGGCTGTAAATTCAGCAAATATGAGCGACAGAATCCACAGCCTTAGCGGTTATATGCACGAATACCAAAAGAGTGTTCAAGATCCAGAGTCTTTTTGGGCAAGAATAGCCGATTCTTTCCATTGGCGGAAGAAATGGGATAAGGTGGTAGAATGGAATTTTGAAACTCCGGACATAAAATGGTTCGTAAATGGAAAGCTGAACATTACCGAAAACATTTTAGACCGTCACCTTTACACCCGTGGTGACCAAGCCGCCATCATTTGGGAGCCAAATGACCCCAACGAAGAACATGTTACTCTCACTTACAAAGAGCTTCACGCCAAGGTATGCCAGTTTTCGAATGCCATTAAAGCCAAAGGAGTTGGTAAAGGCGACCGCGTAATTATTTACATGCCCATGGTTCCAGAAGCAGCCATTGCCATGTTGGCTTGCGCGCGCGTGGGTGCTATTCATTCCATTGTATTTGCTGGCTTCTCGGCCAATGCACTAGGCGACCGCATTAATGACTGCCAAGCGAAAATGGTAATTACTTCTGACGGTAATTTCAGAGGCAACAAGCAGATTCCTGTAAAAGAGGTAGTCGATGAAGCTTTACAAAAATGCGACTCAGTTGAAACAGTGGTAACACTAAAAAGAACTGGACAAGAAGTTGAAATGAGTGAAGGCCGAGACATTTGGTGGCACGATGCCATTGAAGGCGTTTCTTTCGAAAACAAAGCAGAGGAAATGGATTCAGAAGACATGCTCTTCATCCTCTATACGTCTGGGTCAACAGGCCAGCCCAAAGGTGTGGTGCACACTTGCGGTGGTTATATGATTTACACAGCCTATTCTTTCCAAAATGTTTTTCAATACAATCAAGGTGATGTGTATTGGTGTACTGCCGATGTCGGTTGGATCACAGGCCACTCTTATATTGTATATGGGCCATTATTGGCGGGCGCCACTTCCATCATGTTCGAAGGTGTGCCTACTTTTCCTGATGCAGGAAGGTTTTGGGCCATTTGTGACAAACATCAAGTCAATCAGTTTTATACTGCACCAACGGCCATCAGGGCGTTGCAAGCTTATGGCACAGAACCGATTGCTCCTTATAAACTAGATTCACTAAAAGTACTGGGTTCTGTAGGTGAACCTATCAACGAAGAAGCTTGGCATTGGTATCACGACCACATAGGGAAAGGGAAATGCCCAATAGTAGATACTTGGTGGCAAACAGAAACGGGTGGGATTATGATTTCGCCTTTGGCGGGAATTACCCCAACCAAACCAGCCTATGCCACTTTGCCACTGCCTGGCGTTCAACTCGTTATTTTAGATAATGAAGGAAACGAACTAAAAGGAAATTCGGTAGAAGGAAACCTTTGCATCAAGTTCCCTTGGCCCTCTATGCTTCGCACCACTTATGGCGATCACGACCGATGCAAGCAAACTTACTTCTCTACTTTCCCCAAATATTACTTTACTGGCGATGGCGTGAAAAGAGATGAAGATGGTTATTACAGAATCCTAGGTCGAGTGGATGATGTAATCAATGTTTCTGGACACAGAATGGGCACAGCCGAAGTTGAAAATGCCATTAACGAGCACCCGAAAGTCATTGAATCGGCTGTGGTGGGTTATCCACACGAAATTAAAGGGCAAGGCATTTACGCTTTTGTGATTTGTGATATGGAAGGCCGGTCTGAAGAAAGCCTGATGAAGGAAATTAAAGAGACTGTCACTAAAATCATTGGACCAATTGCCAGGCCAGATAAAATCCAGATTGTGCCGGGCTTGCCTAAAACCCGTTCGGGCAAAATTATGCGCAGAATCTTGAGAAAGATTGCCTCTGGAGACGGTGATAATTTAGGGGATATCTCAACCCTGTTTAACCCAGAAGTGGTGGAAGCCATTAAGGAAGGAGCTAATAAGTAAACAGAAATCAGGGATCAGTGTATTAGTTAAGAATTTCACAGAAATATTGTGTCTAGATTTATTTTAACTAAATTAATAGTTCAAATAAATCAGATGGATAAATCAAGTTATACGATACTACTTTTATCAGCCTGTATTCTTACCCTGTTTTCATGCCAGCAGGAAAAGAAGCATCCAGAAGAAAGCAGCACAACTCAAGCCCTTACCGTTACTGACGAAGGAATTAAGACTTTAGCCCTTGAATACGGTGTTAATTTTGAGCTCTTAACAGGTCTGAAATTGACAAAAATTGATGATCAAGAATACATTACTTTTTACGACCGAATTACCCACTCCATTTACCTATACGATTATCAGACCGATGACCTTTTCAAGAAGGTAAGCATGGAAAAATATGGCCCAAATGAGGTAAAACAGGTTAGCAGATTTTTCTTTCATACCATGGACTCAATTTTTGTGGATAGCTCATTTGGTATCTACCTAATCAACAGTAATGCAGAAGTACTTACAAAAAAAAGCAAGGGTGCCAAACATAAAAATGGAGTGATATTCTTAGATTTCAATTCAAATCGCTACA
>CAXBPM010000267.1:0-5173 GCA_963977345.1 uncultured Roseivirga sp. | reverse complement strand
TCAAACACCTCTCATTTCTATTGATCGCAATCTGCGCACTCACCTTATCTTCATGTGGCGGTGGCGGTGGAGACGACACTCCAGCACTTACTGCTGAGGAACAAAGGCTTTTAGACTTAGTAGGCACCACTGGCGTCACTTACGAGGCCAGCTCCATCACATTTAATGGAACAGCCGCTACTGGTTTCGATAATTTTACACTAACATTAAGAGGAACAGCATCAAGCAAAACTTATTCAACCACAGATGGAGACCCGGTTTTTAAAGCTTCGGGATCATGGGCATTCAAAGGCACTAGTATCAGTGAGATCTTAATTGATGCAAACTCCAATAACACATTTGTGATATCCTCATTTAATGCCACCGCTGGCACATTCACTTTAACCGTTAATTTTGTAGCCAACGGAGGAGTAGCTGCAGGAACAGCCAGTACTAATGGAACTTATGTTTTCAACTTGGTGAAACAATAAGAAATAAAATTCAACCCTAACAATAATAAAAGAGCCGTTTTAGAAATTCTAAAACGGCTCTTTTCATTTAATTCGAGGTGGTAATTGACTATCCTAATGCCACAACCCCTGGAAGTTCTTTGCCTTCCATGTATTCCAATAAAGCTCCTCCACCAGTAGAAACATAAGAGACATCGTCTCCATAACCTAAGAGGTTTACCGCTGCTGCTGAGTCGCCACCACCAATCAATGAGAAAGCCCCATTCTTAGTTGCTTCAACAATGGCTTCGGCTACAGCTTTGGTGCCGTTGGCAAAATTCTCCATTTCAAAAACACCCATTGGACCATTCCAAAGTATAGTTTTAGAATCTCTTACAGTACGAGAGAAAACTTCAGCTGCTTGTGGCCCTATATCCAAACCCATCCAACCAGAAGGAATCGCATTATTCATACAGATGTCTGTATTGGCATCGTTGCTAAAAGCATCGGCAATTACAGAATCGATAGGTAGCATAAGATCAACCCCAAGTGATTTTGCCTTTTTTATCAACTCTAAAGCCAGTGGTAACTTATCTTCTTCCACTAAAGAGTTACCGATATTTCCACCCATTGCTTTGAAGAAAGTATAAGACATCCCCCCACCAATGATAAGGTGATCTACCTTTTCTAACAGCTTTTCAATGATCATGATTTTATCAGAAATCTTAGCCCCACCCATGATGGCAGTGTATGGCTTTTCTGATTTATCTATTACTTTTTGTGCATTCTCAAGCTCAGCCAGCATTACATAACCACAGCCTTTTTCATTAAAAAATTGGGCTACAATAGAAGTAGAAGCATGCGCTCTGTGGGCTGTTCCGAATGCATCGTTAATATATACATCACCATGCTCTGCTAGTGACTTTGCGAAGTCTACATCGCCTTTAGTTTCTTCTGTGTAGAACCTTAAATTCTCAAGTAAGAGTATCTCACCGCTCTTTAAATTAGCAGATAGAGATTTAGCTTGGTCGCCAATGCAATCATCACCAAACAACACCTTCCCATTAAACACTTCACTTAAATGAGCTACTAAGTGCTGCAATGAAAACCTATCTTCTGGGCCAGTTTTAGGTCTACCTAAATGCGACATTAAAACGACTGCACCTCCATTGTCCAATACATATTGTATTGTTGGAATGGCCGCCCTGATACGGGTATCATCTGTAATTTCGAATTTATCGTTCAGTGGAACATTAAAATCTACTCGAATTAGTGCTCGTTTTCCTTTAAAGTCAAAGTCGGTAATGTTCTTCATATTTTCTATGCTTGTTTATTTTGCTGTTGCCCTTCTCAACCTGTCATTAATGGCCCTTCCTAGCCCTTTTTCGGGGACAAAACTTACCACAATGAAATTGATATGTGGGTTTTGATCTAATGTCCGTAAGCTTCCAAACAAGTTCTTGGCAGCCTCGTTCAAATTTTCACTTTCAGATAATAAGATCTGATTTTCAAGTTTAAAACGTTGATCATGTTTGTTGAATCCTAAAAAACCATAAGTCGAGAGGTCTTCCGTTTCTAGATCAAGATCGTCTATTACTATTATTTTCTTTTTAGGTGCGTAATGGCTTTTGAGCATCCCTGGTGCTTGAGGTTGAGAAGAAGAATGTGAATTAACTTCAACCTTACCAATTACTTGCTCAATTTCTTCAACTGAAATCCCGCCTAAGCGAAGGACTTTCGGTAGTTCATCTTCAAAACTAACAATGGTAGATTCCACTCCTACCCCGCAATCGCCACCATCTAAAATATACTCAATTTTACCCCCCAGTTGCCGCTGCACATGCTCCGCAGTAGTCGGACTGATATAACCAAAAGGATTGGCACTCGGAGCAGCCAAAGGAAAATCTAGCTCTTTCAATAATTGCCTTGTAAGTTCATGACGAGGCATTCGAACAGCAACTGTTTCAAGCCCAGCTGTCACCAAATCAGAAATTACAGCTTTCTTTTTCAACAGAATTGTCAATGGCCCAGGCCAAAACACATTCGTCAGTTGAACAGCTTTGTCTGGCAATTTCTCCGTGAACTCGCTTAGCCTTTCAAAACTATCGACATGGACAATCAGAGGATCGAAAGTGGGTCTGTTCTTAGTCTTAAAAATTTTTGCTACGGCATCAACATCAAAAGCATTTCCAGCCAAACCATAAACGGTTTCGGTAGGAATTGCCACTAGATTTCCTTGTTCTAGTATGGCTTTTGCAACATCAATATCGATCCCGATTGTCGCCACTATTGCATGCAGTTTTGGCTGATGGCTTCAGTAGCTCCTTCGAAGTTCAATGATTGAGCAGTGGTTAAGTAACTGCAACCATCCGTTCTATTTTCAAGCGCCAGCTCGGCAAGGCCTAACCAATAATAAGCTTCACCATACTCTTGGTTTAACTCGATTGCTTTCTTAAAATCAAAAATGGCATCATCGGAATTATTAATTCTAAGTTCGGCTTTCCCTTTATTCAAATAAACCAACGGATTATTTGCCTCAAACCTTAAAGCAAACTCAAAATCAAAAAGGGCACGATCAAACTCTCCGTATTTAAAAAGAATGGCACCGCGGTTTATATACAAGTCAGCAACATTTGGCTGAAGTAAAATTGCTCTGTCTAAATCAAGCATTGCTCCTTGATCGTCAGAAAGCAAGCGTCTTGTATTTGATCTGTTATAGTAAGCTCTGTAATCAGTGCTATCTATTCTGATGGCTTGGTTAAAGGTAGTAACTGATTCATCTAACTGACCTATTCGCAGTAGGGCTACTCCTTTGGCATTTAAAGCAACATAATTATTACTGTTCTTATCAAGCGCTTTATTAAACGACTTGATGGCTTCGGCATAAGATTCTTGCCCCATTAGATTTCTTCCTTCTTCAACCAACTGCTCTTCGCTTTTCCCGCAAGAAGACAGTACCAGTAAAAAAGACAAACAAAGAACTCCCTTAAGTATAGATTTCATATCTGTGATTTAGGTGGCAAAGATACAAACCACAATTGTTTCTAAAAGGAATTACTCTCTAGTATAGATTACCTTTTGAACTTTAATTTCGCCACGGTATTCAATACGAATAATATAGATTCCAGGTGGAACGGGACTGCCCTTAACATTCGTTCCATTCCAAAAAATTTCGTTTTCACCCTGAAAGCCAAGCCCCAAAGCAATTGTTTTCACCAATTTTCCATCAGAATTGTATACCCTTGCTCTTACCACATCGGTTTCAGGAAGTATATAGTTTATAGCTACGTTGTCTGTAAAGGGATTAGGAAAAGCATTCTCCACCACTAGGCCACTGCCACTTTGTATTACTGGCTCTGGCACTACGCCCGAAATTTGACTTTGGTACAATCCATTCCCATGAGTTGCCACCACTATTTTACCATCCGACCTTCGGTAATCAAGCATATTCATAGGAACGCTACCGATGGACTGGTCGCCTTCCTGCAACCAAATAGTACTTTCACCATTAATAGCCGTTGCGCTAAATAGACCTACGCTGGTGGCTAAATAGTACTCTGTAAATCCATCTATTTTGGGAACAATTTCTGCCCAACGTACCGATGGCCCTCCCCCCATTCCGCTTTGGCCTTCTTCTAAATTTCCAGAAATACCTTCAAAGGTTGTTCCGCCATCTATTGACCTGAAAACGCTTTTTATTTGATAATTAGAGAATACAACTACTATTTCATCTGCATTTGTAGGGTTCACAGCAATAGAGTTTACATATCCGCCAAGTGTAAAAACATCCGAGGTAATTTCAGTAACGGTATACTCATCGGAATGCGCAAAATCCATTCTGAACACTTGACCTTCCGAGGTTCCGTAATAGAGAATATTCTCTTGGTCAGAAGAAGTTTCGAGTGCCGAAATAGAGCCAGAAGCAATCTCTGTTCTATCCAGCCTTTCCCAGTTCACATCGGTTTTGGTTTGTAGACCTGAAGGGATTTGGCTTAAGTTTCTATTTCTCCATAGAAAATCGCCTCCAGCATAAAACATTCTATTTCCATTATTATGGTCCAGTACATATGGATTAATGAAAAGAATGGGTTGAGAAGGATCTGCCCCAGCTCCCGATGGGTCTACTCGGGCAAAGGAAGAAAGTGTAAAATTACGATTCAGTGTAAGTCGATATACCTGCCCGTTTTGAAAAGAGGTGTAATAATTGATTCCAAACCGTGTTGAAGCGGTAAAGCCCCCATCTCCGCCAATCAAGCGAACAGCATTATTACCAGTGCCAATGGTTGAAAGGATACTGCCGTTATCCTGTAAACCTCCAAAAGCAAAATTATCAGCCGGAGATTGACTCATATTTACAGTATAGTACTGTGTCGTGATATAGCCATTATTCAGCGACTCATACACCACTGGACTGGCCAAATTATTAGTAGTCTTAAATAGCCCTCCATCATTAGCAGAAATCATCACATTTGGGTTTGACGGCAAAAAGACCAAATCATGCTGATCAGGATGATGATTAGGGTAGCTACTATTTCCTTCCACATCTGGGTTATACCCTCCTATCCATTTTACATTTCCTTTGGTAGCAAAGCCATCTGTCGACCTATAAATATTCGTTCCGCCAATAAAGACAGTATTTTCATCAGCAGGGTGAACTCTGACAAATAAATCATATGAACTTTGGGAGTCAAATGACTCAATTTCTTCATCAGTTCCATCGGGCAAATTAACCGACCTGTCCTCAA